>NZ_JBOCUK010000008.1:92657-130589 GCF_050606265.1 Tenacibaculum sp. TC6
TTTAACAGATTACGTCACTCCGCAAGCTACGTTCGTAATGACGGTTCATTTCAGTGTTATTGCGAAGGAGTGCTAACGGATGAAGCAATCTATAACACTACCAACAACTCCTAATTCCCAATTCCTAATTCCCAGC
This sequence comes from Tenacibaculum sp. TC6, assembly GCF_050606265.1. NCBI lineage: Bacteria > Pseudomonadati > Bacteroidota > Flavobacteriia > Flavobacteriales > Flavobacteriaceae > Tenacibaculum > Tenacibaculum sp. TC6. The sequence continues at coordinate 92,794 of NZ_JBOCUK010000008.1, forward strand.
CCCCAATTCCTAATTCCCAATTCCTAACTCCTACCTCTTAAACCAACCAAAACAACAATAGAATTTTGTTAGTTTTTCCTTTTAGAAAGAAACCACCACACCCCTTACAATTCAACATAAAAATTGTACTTTGGTAATACAATTCACAAAGATGCAGTCATTTATTACAGATACGTTAGATACGATACTAAAAACTACGCAACGCTTTGAGGAGGTGGAATTTATTTTGCCATCGCAAAGGGCAGGAGTATTTGTAAAACAAGCCTTAAAAAATAAAATAGCCGCAGGTTTCTTACCTAGAATTAGCAATATTGGCGATTTTATTGAAGAGGTATCCGGTATAAAAAAGGCAGACTCGGTGCAATTGTTGTTTCATTTTTACAGTTTATACCAAAAAGAAGAATCTAAACCGGACGCTTTTGATGTGTTTTCTTCGTGGGCATTTACCGTATTGCAAGATTTTAATGAAATAGACCAACATCTTATTGACGCCCGTGAAATATTTGTGTATTTACGAGACATACACCGCTTACGCAAATGGTCGGTATCCGGAACTTTTCAGGAAACAGAATTGATGAAAGACCACTTTGCCTTTATGGAAAAACTGTATAAGCTATACGAGGTGTTTTATGAATTTTTGGTCACCAAAAAAATAGGCTACCAAGGCGTTATTTATAGAGAGGCGGTTAAAAAAATAGACCATTTTAGCACCCAAAACGTCCATAAGAAGTACGTTTTTATAGGTTTTAATGCGTTAAACGCGGCAGAAGAAACCCTGTTTCAAAAAATGTTAGCCGCTGGCAATACAGAGGTGTATTGGGATGTAGATAAGGCCTTTTATGAAAGCAACCATCAGGCAGGCAGTTTTATCAGAAAATATAAAACCCGTTGGAAACATTACCAAACCAACCCCATACAAACGGTTGCCGAACATTTTGCTACTCCTAAAAACATACAAGTAATAGGCGCCTCTAAAAACATAACCCAAATAAAATATGCAGGAGAAATTTTAGCAAAACTCCCCAATTATAACAATACCGCACTGGTATTGGCTGATGAATCGTTACTACCCATTACCCTAAACTCATTGCCCCCTAAAGTAGATGCGGTAAACATTACCATGGGGTATCCGTTAAAAGATGTGCCCACTACGGGTTTATTGCTTACTATTTTCAGGCTGTTTTTAAATCAGGAAAAACTACAAAAGAAAGAAAGTGCACTCTTTTATTATAAAGATGTTATTGCGCTGCTAAAACATCCGGCTATCTATCAACTGTTAACCGTAGAAGAAAACTCTATTTCAGACCTGCTTTCAGAAGTTATCGTAGCCAGTAATACCACCTTTGTAAGCCTTAAAAGAATAGAAGAGTTTTTTACAACCATACCCGAAAAAACAAAACAAGTAGTACTGGGGTTGTTTAAAGCCTTTACCACTATAGAAGAGTTTTTAACCCGAGTAGTTAACCTGTTACTGCTATTAAAAGACACGGCCAACGAACTGGAAAAAGAATACCTGTTTCGTTTTTATACCGCCTTTACCCAATTACAAAACCTGCACGAAACCTTTAACTACATACAAGATTTAAAAACCCTGCAACAGTTTTTCAGGCAATTAATACAATCGGAAAGCCTGTCGTTTCAAGGAGAACCTTTACAAGGATTGCAGTTAATGGGAGTGTTAGAAACCAGGGTGCTCGATTTTGAAAATGTTATTATAACCTCAGTAAATGAAGGAGTATTACCCGGTAACCACCAGCAAAACTCCTTTATTCCGTTTGATGTAAAAATACAATTTGGCTTACCTACCTACCGTGAAAAAGATGCGCTGTTTTCATATCACTTTTTCAGACTCTTGCAACGAGCCAAAAACATATACATACTGTACAATACAGAACATGACGTGTTTGGTAGCGGTGAAAAAAGCCGATTTGTAACTCAGCTAGAAATGATGCGAGACGATGTAAAAGAAGAAATGGTAAGTCCGCAAATACGAACAACACTAACCGAGCAAAAAGAAATACCCAAAAACGAAGACGTCTTAGCAAAGCTTCGCGAATTGGCAGGAAAAGGAATCTCACCCTCGGCATTGACCAACTACCTGTACAATCCGTTAGCCTTTTACAAACAAAAAGTATTGAAGATAAAAGAGTTTGATGAGGTAGAAGAAACGGTGGCGGCCAATACCATGGGAACCGTAGTGCACGACACCTTAGAAGCACTGTACAAACCCTATGAAGGCGCTTTTATAACCGTAGAAATACTAACGCAAATGCAACAAAAAACCAAAGAATTAGTCATCCATTACTTTGGAAAGCATTTTAAAAACGGAGACATAAGCACCGGTAAAAACCGATTAATTTTTGAGGTAGCTAACCGATTTGTACTTAATTTTCTAAAACAAGAAAAAGAGTTGTTAAAAGACGGTACCCAGCAACTGAAAATTATAGCAACAGAACAAAACTTAGCCGCAGAAATTACCATAGAAGGTATGGACTTTCCAATAAAAATTCACGGGCAAGTTGACCGCATAGATGAATTAAACGGCGTTACCAGAATAATAGATTACAAAACCGGAAAGGTAGAAGAAACCAACTTAAAAGTTACCGATTTTACAGAGGTACGAGAGTTAAAATACCATAAGGCCATACAAGTAATGCTCTATGCCTTTTTATATACACAAAACACCGCATACAACTTTTCGCAACCTTTAGAAGCAGGAATTTATTCGTTTAAAAACCTTAAAAAAGGATTTTTAAAAATGAACTTTTCTGCTAACTACAGAACCCCTGATAATGCCATTACCCCAGAGCGATTAGAAGAGTTTATGGAGGAGGTAAAAGAATACATCAAAGAAATTTTTAATACAGAACTTTCTTTTATAGAGCCTACTGATTTGAAGTATTAAGATACTTTCAACGTATAGAAAATGGGAGTGTACAACAACATTTTTCCGTTTTTTAAAATAAAACCGTCACTGCGAAGCAAAGACTTTTGCTGTGGCAGTCTCTTTGAATTGAGAGATTACTTCAGTCGTTACCACTCCTTCGTAATGACCCGAAAGGAAATTTGTTGTACACCTGGAAAATAACCTAGAATTATTGATTTTTCTATTAGCACAAGCCCAATACTGTACAACCAAGTTAATTAACCTTTACAGTAATAACGTTTTATTTTGGAGTTATTGAGAATTGAAAATTCGTAATTATAAGTCATTTCTGCCAACTAAACATTACTTCTCAATTGTTCTTCTAGCTCTTTTAACAATTCTTTCGGTTTCTTTGGTAGGTGATTCTTTTAACCATTTTTCGCAAAGGTAAATAACAAATTCAGGTTTAGTTTTGCTGGCATCGTTTAGCCAGTTTCCAACGCTATCCTGAACGTATTTTGAGGAATCAGACTTTAAATTGTCTAATATAGGCAATGCCAACTCAGGGTTTTCTTTGAGTACCTCAATATGTTTGCACCAAACACCTCTTGGGCGGATAGACTCAGATGCAAATCGCCTAATGTTTCCATCTTTGTTTTTACTCCATAATGTTAAAATTTTAATGGATTGCAAGAGGTTTTTATCAATATCAGGACGTAAAGCCATCCAAACTACTTCTCGAACACCAAAATGATGGTCGGCAACCAAGGGTTTAGCTTGATCTAGTTTTTCCTCAATTTTTAATTCATCATTTAATGAAATCAGATAAGGAACATAGCCTCGAATTGAATCTGAAGGATGATTTTTTAGGTTCTCAAAAACAATAGGAAATTGAGGACTGTTTTTAAATTGTTTACAAAGTGTTTCACCAACAATTTTTATGGAGTTCATTGTTGATGGCTTTTTTTGTTTCTGAATTTCGTCTACAACAATTGAAGTAATAGTATTTGAAATACCTAAATCTAAAAAACTATGTTCAATAAGCTGACTATGATTTATGGCTAGCCATTCGGTTAAGTTTACAGTTTCAATTTTGCCAAGGTTAAGTAAGTCCAAAACTTTAGTTGGGATGTCTGTTACCTTTCTCGCTCCTTTTCTATTTAAAATATCTTGATTTACCATACTTTAGAAAGCTCATAAAGTTGTTCTTTTGAATTCTGAAAATTAATTGATTTCACTTCGGCAGTTCCAAAATCTTGTGCTTCGGTATTTATAAAAGTAATATCGGCTATTCCAATAAATGAAAATACGGCTTTTAAATAACTATTTTGAAAATCAAGCAATTTTAAATTTCCATCTTTTCCGTAGAACATAGCACCTCTTGATGTAATTACGAGAAGCTTTTTGTGATTAAGTAACCCTTGCATTTCTCCTTTTTCATTAATATAGAATGTTCTTCCAATTCTAACAATAGCATCAATATATGTTTTTAAAGTTGCTGAAATCGTAAAATTATACATTGGTGACGCAATAATGATTTTATCAGCCCAAAGCAATTCATCAATTAACATATCAGATTCAGACAAAACAGCATTCATTTCTTTTGTTCTGTTTTCAGGTAAAGTATAATTTGCTTTTATAAACGCATCTGAAGGAAACATTGGAGGATTCATGCCAACATCTCTAATTTTTATATGAAAATGCTGCTGGTTTAATAAAGTTTTAATAAAGTAGTCTGTTAGCTCTCTGGACTTTGAGTTTTCAATTCTAACACTTGAGTCGATTCTTAAAATATTCATATTTTTGTTATTATTTAGAGCGAATTTATAATGGTTAAACTGCTTATGCAATACCGCATAAATTAATCACTATGAGATAAAAAAGTCAATTTTATGAATACAAAGGCATTGGTGATAAAAGAAAAAAAATGCCCGTTAGAAAAAGCGGTCAATACGATTAGCGGAAAATGGAAAATTGCCATTATTTGGCAAATTAATGAAGGTAAAAAACGTCCCAGTGAGTTTTTACGAGGAATAAAAAATGTTGATAGAAGAGTTCTTAACCAACAACTTTCTGAAATGATAGAAGACGGTTTGCTTACTAAAGCCTCTTTTAATGAACTCCCGCCTCGTGTAGAATACGAATTGACAGATTTAGGAAAAGGGTTGGTAAAAGTCCTTTGGAGTTTAAACGAATGGGGTAAATCTTTAAAAGACTAGTTTTAACTAAAAGAGTAATGACAGTTTACATTTACGAATTACGAATTTTTAATTCGTAATTCGTAATTAAAAATGATATTAAATATCCATATACACCACTACCCAAGTTTGTCCGCCAGACTCATAACGCAATAACTCCTTAAAGCCAATAGCACTATGGGCATTTAAAGAACGTGTGTTTAACGTATCTATCTCGGTAATAATGCAATCATACATTCCGGAAAACTCCTCTTTCATTTTCGCGTACAATCCTCTGAATATTCCTTTACCTCTAAAGTTTTTACCAACACATACCTGTCCCATAATAATATATTTAGAAGCACCTTTTTCAGAGGCATCTATCTCGGTAAACATAGGCACCAATACCGGAATATCTTCTCTGAATTTTGCAGACATAGAAAGGGCATACCCTGCTAAATCTTGACCGGACACCGCTATGATATGCGGATGAATATCATGCATTTTTTGTAGAATATCCAAATCATGATGTACCGTAACAAAACCCTGTTCTTCTTTATCGGTTTCTGTTAATTGGTTTGGTAGATTTTTGGCTTGTAAATCTAGAATTTGTGCCAGCTCGGCAGCAGTTTCGGTTATTTTATAAGTAATCATAGCTTTGCTTGTTAAGGATGTGCATTTACCCAAACTTCACCATCAGAAAAAAACTCTTTTTTCCAAATAGGAACCGTTTCTTTTAGCGTGTCAATAGCATATTGACAAGCTTCAAAAGCAGCTTTTCTATGCGGAGAGGAAACAGTAATAATAACAGGAATATCACCAATGCTTAATACACCTTCAGCATGATGAATGGCTATTTTTTTAATGCTAAAATTGGCCAAAGCATACGCAGCAATCTTTTGCATTTCTTTAATAGCCATAGGCTTGTAAGTAGAAAAGTCTAGCTGAGTAACCTCTTTGTTTTGTGTAGCATTTCTTACCGTACCCACAAAAACAGCAATGCCCCCGCAAGAAGGATCTGCCACAAAATCATAACATGTTTGCAGGTCTAATTTTTCTGATGATATATGAATAGATATAGTGCTCATAAGTACCTAACAAATATATGAGTTTTGTTGTGTAGTTGTTGAGGTTTTTATATGGTTTTAAATAGTTACATTTGTTAAAAATAAATCAGGATAAATAAATTAACAAAGATGTTTATCATCCATATTACCTACCAAGTTGATTTAGAAAAAATAGAGGCACATTTAGAAGCACATATTAGCTATTTAAATACCTATTATGAAGCAGGTGTATTTTTAACCTCAGGAAGAAAAGTGCCCAGAAACGGAGGTATTATTTTAGCCAAAGCAAAAAGCCTTCAAGAGCTGGAAGACATTGTGGCTAAAGATCCGTTTAACCTACACAACTTGGCCGCCTATGAAATAGTAGAGTTTGTACCCACCAAAGCAGCTAAAAATTTAGAATTGTTAATAGAGCAATAAAAACAACATAATACCATAACACAACCTATTAGATTTACAAATGAAAACATTAAACGATTATAACTTCGAAAACAAAAAAGCACTGATTAGAGTTGATTTTAATGTGCCTTTAAATGATGCTTTTGAAGTAACTGATGACACTAGAATTCAAGCAGCAAAACCCACCATTATTAAAATTTTAGAAGATGGAGGAAGCTGTGTGTTAATGTCGCATTTAGGACGCCCGAAAGGAGTAGAAGAGAAGTATTCATTACGTCATATTGTTGATAAAGTTACCGAGGTATTAGGCGTAAAAGTAACTTTTGTTGAGGATTGTATAGGTGAAAAAACAGCAGAAGCAGTAGCTAACTTACAACCCGGAGAAATTTTATTATTAGAAAACTTACGTTTTTATAAAGAAGAAGAAGCCGGAGATGTAGCCTTTGCAGAACAATTAGCTAAATGGGGAGATATTTATGTAAACGATGCCTTTGGTACCGCGCACAGAGCCCATGCCTCTACAGCTGTTATTGCACAGTTTTTTACAGATAACAAATGCTTTGGAAACCTGTTAGCACAAGAAATAGAAAGTATAGATAAAGTATTAAACAATTCTGAAAAGCCGGTAACCGCTATTTTAGGAGGAGCCAAAGTATCATCAAAAATAGGAATTGTTGAAAATATTATTGAAAAAGTAGACCACATCATTATAGGCGGAGGTATGACTTTTACGTTTGTAAAAGCATTAGGTGGTAGCATAGGAAGCTCTTTAGTAGAAGATGATAAGTTAGACTTAGCTCTTGAAATTTTAGCTAAAGCAAAAGCAAACAACACGCAAATTCATTTACCGGTTGATGCTGTAATTGCAGACACGTTTGCAAATGATGCCAATACGCAAATAGTAGATACCAATGAAATTCCTGACGGATGGATGGGCTTAGATGTAGGGCCTAAAACATCTGAATTATTTGCTAAAGTAATAGCCGATTCTAAAACTATTTTATGGAACGGACCTTTAGGAGTTTTTGAAATGGAAAGTTTTGCTAAAGGAACCATAGCACTTGGAAATGCCATTGCCGATGCTACTAAAAACGGAGCATTCTCATTAGTTGGAGGAGGAGATTCTGTTGCAGCGGTAAAACAATTTGGTTTCGAAGAAAAAGTAAGTTACGTATCTACCGGAGGAGGAGCGATGCTTGAATGTTTAGAAGGAAAAGTATTACCGGGAATAGAAGCCGTGTTAAGCTAAAAAATGGGATAGACAAATTTCCGTTCGAGTCATTACGAAGGAACGATAACGACTGAGGTAATCTCTCTATAAAAAGAGACTGCCACAGCAAAAGTGTTTGCTTCGAAGTGACGGTTTTATTTTAAAAAACGGAAATTTGTTGCATACCCTCTAAATATGCTGAAACCTTTTAAAAATAACTATTTAAACTAACAGATGAAATACACAACCTTACCCAATACCAATGTTAAAGTTTCTAAAATATGTTTAGGAACCATGACTTGGGGGAATCAGAATACGGAAGCGGAAGGACATGAGCAAATGGACTATGCCCTTGATCAAGGAGTGAATTTTTTTGATACCGCTGAGTTGTACGCTGTTCCTGCCACTGCTGAAACGTATGGGGCTACCGAAAAAATTATTGGTACTTGGTTTAAAAAAACCGGAAATAGAGATAAAGTAGTATTGGCTTCTAAAATTGCCGGAGCCGGTGATTATACGGCTCATATACGTAAAGACGGATTTAGTAAAAGAGCCATTACAGAGGCTATTGAAGGAAGTTTACAACGGTTACAAACCGATTATATTGACTTATACCAATTACATTGGCCGGAAAGAGGAGTAAACTGTTTTGGTGTACGTGAATATCCGTATAAAACAGCTGCTGAAGAAGCAGAAAACCATTTAGAGATTTTAGAAACTTTGAATGATTTTATAAAACAAGGAAAAATAAAACACATTGGTTTATCTAATGAAACGCCTTGGGGTACTATGAAGTACTTGCAAACAGCAGCAGCACATCAATTACCAAGGCCGGTTACTATTCAAAACTCGTATTCTTTAATTCATCGTGCTTATGAGTACGGAATGTCTGAAGTTTCATTACGTGAAAATGTAGGGTTGTTAGCATATTCACCTTTAGCCTTTGGAGTGTTATCAGGAAAGTATGTAGGAGGAAAAACACCAGAGGGAGCCCGTGTAACGCTATTTCCAAGATTTAACAGATATTCTTCTGAACAATCAGAAAAAGCAGTTATAGCGTATCAAAAAATAGCAGAAAGTCACGGATTGAGTTTAGCTCAATTAGCATTGGCTTATGTAAATCAGCTACCCTTTGTAACCAGTAATATTATTGGGGCTACTAAAATGGATCAGTTAAAAGAAAACATCAACTCTATTCATATTGAATTATCAGATGCTATTTTAAGTGAAATAGAAGCTGTACACAGTAAAATACCTAATCCGGCACCTTAGTTAGTATGCCATAAGGTTAAACAAAAAGCGAGAACATTTATAACGTTCTCGCTTTTTTTATTCTGATTCCGCTATGGCAAAGCTGGTTGCTTTAAAAACACCGTTTTCTACTTTACCGGTAACTTTTGCTTTTCTAATTACATTACAAAAGCCAATGTTTTCATCATGGGCATCTCCAAAATCATCAATTTTGGCTCCTTCAACAAAGTATGCCGTCCCATCAATTCTTACGGCTAAATCGCATCCGTTTTGACTTTTTAATCCAAATTGACATTGCCCGCAAGAGGCTTCTACAATTTGCTCGTTTTCTTTAGCTTTTCCACAAGATAAGGCTAAAGCAATTAATAATAAGCTAATACTTTTTTTCATGTGTTTGTATTTATTGTTTTTCCAATTGTCACATGTAACCTTTCATGATTAAAATAATACCGTCACTGCGAAGCAAACGCTTTTGCTGTGGCAGTCTCTTTTTACAGAGAGATTACTTCAGTCGTTATTACTCCTTCGTAATGACCGAAAGGAAATTTATCGTACACCAAACTTAAATCAAAAATTATGTTTCTCTTATTTTCGATTAATAAAATGGGCTGTATAATTTTAACCAATGAAAAGTCAAAATACCTTTGTTCTTGTGTTTTTTAGTAAAGCTGTCTTAAAGCTAAACCATTAATATCCCATTTTATCTCGTACTCTTTTTAATACTTCTTTAGCAACAGCACGGGCTTTTTCTGCTCCAACAGACAAGGCTTCGTCTATCTCATGACGATTTTCCATATAATGATTGTATTTAGCACGAGCATCAGCAAACTTTTCAATAATTACTTCATATAAAGCTTGCTTTGCATGGCCGTAACCATAGTTTCCACCTTCATAATTAGCTCTCATTTCGGCAACTTGCTCTTCAGAAGCTAACAATTTATACAAGGCAAAAACGTTATCAGTATCCGGATTTTTAGGATCTTCTAGCGGAGTACTATCCGTTTGAATTCCCATTATTTGTTTACGTAACTTTTTGTCCGGTAAAAAAATGTTGATATAATTATCTCTCGATTTGCTCATCTTTTCACCGTCAGTTCCCGGAATTAACTGAGTATCTTCATTAATTTTAGCCAGTGGCGGTACTAAAATATCACCAACAACATTGTTAATTCTGTTGGCAACATCACGTGTAATTTCTAAATGCTGTAACTGATCTTTTCCAACCGGAACTATTTCTGCGTCGTATAACAAAATATCGGCAGCCATAAGCATAGGATACGTGAACAAACCGGCATTTACATCGGCTAATCTATCAGCTTTATCTTTAAAACTATGCGCTAAGGTTAAACGTTGGTATGGAAAAAAACAACTTAAATACCAAGACAATTCTGCTACTTCAGGAATATCACTCTGACGATAAAATACCGTTTTGTTAATATCAATACCGCATGCAAGCCAGGTAGCAGCAACACTATACGTATTTTCACGTAATTGCTCACCATCTTTAATTTGCGTTAAAGAATGCATGTCCGCAATAAAGATAAAAGATTCATTATTAGAGTCGTTAGCCATTTTAATAGCAGGTAAAATAGCGCCTAATAAATTACCTAAATGCGGTGTTCCGGTACTTTGTACTCCAGTTAAAATTCTTGCCATTAGTTATTTTTTGTATATAAAATTATTGTTTACTAAGTTTTGTATAGTAATACAAGAAAAGCAAAAATAAGCTTAAAATTTTTCAAACAAAAGAAATTACTACTTTCGCAGCTATGAAGTATTTTAAAATTCCTTTTTTAGTAGTCTGGAGACTTTGGTTTTACATCTTAATGTTTAGTACTATTATTATAATGTTGCCATTTTTGTTAGTACTAACGTCTCATGAAAAATACTATCCGGTTTTTTGGAAAATGGTAAGAGCGTGGTCTTTTATTTTAATTTATGGAATGGGTTTTCGATTAAAAGTTGAAAGAGAGCAGCATATAGAAAAAAACAAAAGCTACATGTTTATAGCAAATCATGCTTCTATGCTAGATCCTTGGGTAATGATAGTGCTGAGTAAAAATCCTATTGTTTTTGTAGGAAAGAAAGAGCTGGTAAAAATTCCTGTTTTTGGTTTTTTTTATAAGAAAGTGGTAATTATGGTAGATAGAGATTCTACTACCAGTAGAAAAAGAGTGTATGAAATGGCAAAGAAAAAGTTACAAAACGGAACCAGTGTAGGAATTTTCCCTGAAGGTTTGGTACCTGAAGAAAGCATAACCTTATCGCCTTTTAAAAATGGCGCTTTTAGTTTAGCTATAGAATACGGAATTCCTATTGTGCCACAAGTGTATTATGATGGTAAACGTTTTTTTTCTTGGAACTTTTACAAAGGAGGCCCGGGAACATTTAGAGTTAAACAATGTAGTTTTATAGAAACAAAAAATATTGATTTAGAAGATAGAAAAGAGTTAAAAGAAGCCGCGTACAATGTTATTTACAATGAATTAATACATGATAAAAAGTACATGGATGATACTTATAAAAAATAAATGATTACTAATATCTACACGTTAATGAAATAATGCAAAAACTTTTATTTTGTTACTAAACAAGGAAAATAAAAGAGATATTGTTTCATATTTTCACCTATATAGGTTTTGTAAGAAAAAAATTATTATATTTAAACAGATACTAAAACTAACTACTTCATAATAACATATTCTTCAAGAAGAATAAAAAGTGATTTAATAAAGACAGTAACCTGTTTTTATTATAATCACATCAATATTGTGTTCACCCCAGCTCTACAGTCCCTGCACAATGTAATATTGATGAGTAAAAGTATGGTAAAAATTATCTTAATAGATGATGAGAAAGATGCCTTAGAGGCATTAGAATGGAAAATTAGAAAATGTGGACTAGATGAAGATGTAAATATTGTAAAATGTAGTTCTCCGATTATAGGATTTAGTTTGATTAAAGAAATTGATCCGGACATTGTTTTTTTAGACATACAAATGTTGGAGATGGATGGGTTTACATTCCTAAATAATTTTCCTAATAGAAAGTTTGAAGTGGTTTTTACAACTGCGCATGATGAGTATGGCATAAAAGCAGTAAAAGCTGACGCTTTAGATTATTTGCTAAAACCTATAGATCTTGATGAACTGCGTTTAACCTTTGCTAAAGTAAATAAGCAACTTTCTCTAAAAAGAGAGCAAGAAAAAATAGTTGATAGAATTAATATTTCTGCAGATGGAAAGGTGTATTTAATGGCTAAGGAAGATGTAGTGTATTTAAAATCCGATAAGAGCTACACAACTATTTTCTTAACTTCAGGTAAAAAAATAATAGCAACTAAAACATTAAAAGAAGTTCAAAAAAAATTCATATATCCTGAGTTTTACAGGGTACACAATTCTTATGTTATTAATTTAAAATACGTAACAGAATACAATAAAGGGTTAAGTGAGCTAACATTAGTTGACGGAACCATTGTAAGTGTGAGCAGGAGGAAAAAGAACGAATTAATTGAAATGTTACAGTTAGATAAATAATAATGTTATTAGATATTACTTCTGCTTTTTACTCATGGATTAGAGGCGGGTTATTGGTTTTATTTATTTATCACTTTATTTTTTATTTACAAAACAAAGAAAAACTGCATAAGTATTATAGCGGGTATTTATTTTGCTTGTTTGTTTACTTAGTAAGAGACGCTTTTGTAAATGAAAAAGTTCAGTGCTATTACCAATATATTAGCTTTTCTATCCAATATGTAGGGTACGTATTTTTTATTTACTTCTGTAGAGAACTTACAAAAAGTAAAATTTACTTTCCTATACTTGATTATCGGGCAAAAATATTATCAAGGGTGCTTTTTTTATTGGCTTGCTCTCTTTTGATAATTCAATACTTTTATGGTTATGAAGTTCAAAAGCAAATTGTAGCCTATTCAGTGCCTTTTGCTACCTTTTGTGCATTTTACGTTTTTTACTTGCTTTCTAAAAGAAAAACACGACAAGTTTATTTCTTACTATTTGGTTCTGTTTTTTTTCTTATCTCAGCCAATATCAGTTCGTTAAAAATGATTAAAGGAGATTTGTATTTAATTGATTGGCCGGTACACAGAATGTTTTATTACTTTGTTGGTGCTATAGTTCAGAGTATAATTTTTGCAATTTTAATAGGTAACCATTTCAGAGAAATTATAATAAAAAAGCAAGAAGCAGAGGTTAATTTACTAAAACAAAGCAATCAGATATCACAGCTTAAAATGATAGCTTTAAAAAGTCAAATGAATCCTCATTTCTTATTTAATTCTCTAAACTCAATAAACAACTTTGTTATTCAGAACAAAATAGATGAAGCCTCAAACTTTATTACCAAATTTTCATCTTTAGTAAGAAAAGTACTTCAGGTAACCAATGAAAACTCTATAAGTTTAACAGAAGAACTACATATTTTATCTATTTATGTAAAATTAGAGCAAATGAGATTAAAAAACGGTTTTCATTTTAAAACCGTTGTTGATCATACAATTGATACCGACAGGTTAAAAGTAGTTCCTTTGTTTTTACAACCTTTTATAGAAAACGCCATTTGGCATGGATTGAGTTTGAAGCAAGGAGAAAAAACAATTTTGCTAACCATTACACAAACTAATGAGATGGTTAATGTGTTTATTACAGATAATGGAATAGGAATTAACAACAGCAAAAAGAATAAAATTAACACAGCTAACTCAAAAAAATCATACGGAATTAAAATAGTTAAAGAAAGAATGGAACTTATGTATGAAAAAGAAATTATCATACAAATAAAAGATGTGTCTGAAAAGAATACTACCGGAACCCAAGTTTCATTGATTTTTCCTGCAAAAACACTATAAGCACATACGTTTTATACACCAGTTATTGCTAGATGTTTGTTGTTTGTTTAAGTTTCTCTTCCGATTATTTAATAGAAAAAAAAGGAAGTTTATTGTTTTGTACATTAGATGTATTGAAAAGAAAGGGATTGTGATTTAGGGGGAACTCACAGTTTTATTCGAGAAAAGATCAGGTTTACTTGGTCTTTTCTTTATGTTTAGTAGTTAGTTAATTAAAATAATTATCATAAAAAGGTTAATAAATAGTAAATAGATAATTTATTAGCTGTATTGGTTAGTATTGTATTAAGAAGGTTGACCTTATAATAGTATGTTTGATTAATCAATTAAAAATCAAACAATTATGAAATTAAACACTATCTTATTACCCTTCTTATGCTATATGTTAATGGGAACAGCCCAACTTGTTGCCCAAAAATGTGAGGTAACACGGGAAAATCAAAAAATCTTTTCTGAATACCCCAATGCTAAAGTTGAATATGAAAACTTTAATGCATACACGCAAAAAGCTCTTAAAGAAAAAAAGAGGTTTTTAGCAAACAAAGTAGCAGCAACCTACACAATTCCGGTAGTGGTACATGTGTATGGAGAAGTTCAACACGGACAAACAGTAACCTATGAAAAAATTAAAATAGCACTTGATAGGTTAAATGAAGATTTTAACGGACTTAACGATGATTTTAATACAATAGATCCTGTTTTTGATGGACGAAAAGGAACGCTTAGTATTCAGTTTGCTTTAGCCAAAATAGATCCTAACGGCGGTAGTACTAACGGAGTTGTATTCTATCCGGAAAAATCAGGATATGGTAATGGTAGCGGTTATGATAATCAAATAGCTGCAGATGCCTGGGATAACTATAAGTACATGAATGTGTATATTATGGGAGATTTGTATGCAGATGGAAAAGCTAATAACTCAGGAGTAGCGTGGTATCCTAGCACCACTATGTCCAATAACAATACTGCGAGAGTTGTGTATAACGGAAGGTATATACATGGGAATACCGATAAAGAGTTTGCATCTGTATTAACGCATGAATTTGGTCATTGGTTAAACTTAATTCACACTTTTGAGGGAGGTTGTAATGACCCTAACGGAGATTATGTGGATGATACTCCTAAAGAAGATTCAAACTCTGGAGATGATGGGTGTACTGTTGGAGCAAGTGATTGTGGTAATTTAATTAATTACGAAAATTATATGGGGTATGATGCAGCTGCCGGATGTGCAAAAATGTATACTCAAGGTCAAATTGATAGAATGTTGGTGGCCCTACAACATCCTGCTCGTAAACCCTTATGGCAGCCTTCTAACTTAACCGCTACAGGAGTAAACCTAACTGGTGCATACTTAGTAGCTAATGACGCTCTTGTTCAAGAAGCTGTTTCTAACAACGGTCAATTAGAAAATAAAGATTTCATTATTACATTACAAGGAAATACATTTTCTCAAAGTACAGGAAGTTTTTCAGTAGGAACACACTTTGAAGCAGCGCTTCCACAAGGAATTTCAGCGCAAATAAACGTTGTAGATGCTCAAAAAATTAACGTGAAGTTTGTGGGGCAAGCAGTAAATCATGCAAAATCTGATAATGCCCTAGGAACATTAACGTTTAAAAATGCGGCAATTTCAGGAGGAGTAGCTACATTAAATTCAGATAAAGTAGTATTTAATTTTTCATACTACGATCCGTATAAGATAGTCTATGTAGATAATAATGATTACACAGCCAATGCTAGTCAGGTATGGACATACTTTGCTATTGAAGGTGCTACCGGCAATGGTTTTGGAACCTTTTTTGAAAATAACGCACTTAAGTTAGAAACATATAAAAAAGCATTAGTATGTGAGTCAGGAACAAGAAATCCTAAAGTCATTGAACAAAACACAGTGATTGATAGCCAGAGTTCTTGGGTTAACGGAGGTGCATATCCGGACTTACATGTAATTAGAGATCAGAATTATACAGCTTGGGATGGAAAAACAGCTTATATAGGTTTTCAGTTGGAAGTTTATCCGGGAAAAATAAATTATGGATGGTTTAGAATTCAAGTGAATGCTAACGGAACTTCTTATAGTTTACTAGATTATGCATATAGTACAGAACCTAACGGAGCCATTAAAGCAGGAAGCAAAGTGTGGTCTGATGGTTCAGGAAATACCTGTAATGACGGAATTCAAAACGGAGATGAAACCGGTGTTGATTGTGGAGGAAGTTGTGCACCATGTAGTACTCCGGTTACTTATTGTAATTCTAACGGAAAGAGTGTTACAGATGAATATATTAGTAAAGTGGAGTTAAATACAATTAATAATAGTTCGTCAGGATCAAACGGAGGATATAATGATTATTCACAAGCAATTTCAACAACGTTAACTCAAGGAGCAAATTATACAGTAACTGTTACACCAAGTTGGAGAAGTACAGTATATTCTGAAGGATATAGTGTTTGGATAGATTATAATCAAGATGGAGATTTTACAGATGCAGGAGAACAAATATGGAGTAAGCAAGCATCAAAAGATACTTCTGTATCCGGACAATTTATAGTTCCGAATACGGCAAAACTAGGAGAAACAAGAATGAGAGTATCTATGAAGTACAATGGTGTTCCTACGTCATGTGAAGTGTTTAATTATGGAGAAGTAGAAGATTATAAGGTGATTATAAGCAATACAGGTACACCTACTTGTAATGACGGAATCCAAAACGGAGACGAAACCGGTGTTGATTGCGGTGGAAGTTGTACTCCTTGCAACACAAATGACGGAGTTGTTTATGTTGATGTTACCGATTTTACGGTGAACGCAAATGATACGTGGAAATTTTTTAGAATTGAAGCGGGTGATAATAAAGATTACGGTGCATGGTTTACCAGTAACTCTGTTAGATTAGTTACCTATAATAAAGATGTTGTTTGTGAAGGAACTACAAATAATGCCTCCTTTTTGGGAGAAGGAGTTGCCGTAGGAGCATCAAGTAATTTTGTGGCCGAATCACATAGTTATATCATTAGTTCTTCGAGTTATGAAAATTGGAAAGGAAAAACAGGATTTGTAGGGTTTACATTCACCATCAATGGTAATACTCACTATGGATGGTTTCATATAACTGTTGCAGGTGATGGGTTGTCATACACCATTTTAGACTATGCATATAGTACAAACCCTAATGCCACAGTTTATACAGCAACTAGAGGAGTTGTGGGGCCTGATTTTACTGAAAAAACACCAAGTGAGGTATTTGTTTCTGTAATTCCTAATCCGTTTACTATTGAAGCTAGATTGGATATTTCCAAGTTTGAAGGACAAGAAAATCTAAAAGTAGATATATATGATTTATTAGGAAGACATATTTATGGAAAAACAGTTTCTGCAAATACAAAACAATTAGAAATCAATGAAACTATGATTAAAAGTAAAGGGGTTTATATACTTAAACTTCAAAAAGGAAATGTTGTAAAAACAATAAGCCTGATGAAAAATTAAGTAGGATTTAATTATGTTTCTTAATCTGCTTGGTGGTTTAGTTCATCAGGCAGATTTTTTAATTTATTTCCACTCTTTGTATGGTGTTTTGCTTAGGTTAGAATTGTAATACTTCGGAATTCCGGTTACTTCTTCACCCAACCATTCAGGTTTTTCAAACACTTCGTTCTCGTCTGTTAATTCAACTTCAGCAATTAATAACCCATCATTATCACCTAAAAACTCATCTACTTCAAACGTATGTTTATTCACGGTAATTAAATACCTGTATTTTTCAATAACACCTATTTCACATAAATTAAATAGACTTTCAGCCTCTGTTTTATCTAGTTGCTTTTCCCATTCAAAACGCGTAGTTCCGCTTTCGTTTGAAGGTCCTTTCACGGTTAAAAAACCAACATCATCTTTTATTCGAACCCTAACTACACGCTGCCTGTCTGAGTTTAAAAAACCTTGTTTTATATATACTTTAGCAAAAGCACTTTTCTTAAAAACATCTGAATTAACTAAAAACTTTCGCTCAATCTCTATGGACATAAAATCAATTTTGTACGAATGTACCGCTTTTTACCGTTAATAATAATATCTTTGAAATTAAGATGAAAAAAATAGGGTTACTTTTTCTATTATTCCTGAGTTTTGGAGCATTTTCTCAAACGGATTATAGTGATCGATGGGAAGATTTATTTTCTTACTCTAATGTGAAAGACTTTGTAAAATCTGATGATTTATTATATGCCATTGCAGACAATGCTGTTTTTGTGTACGATGTGCAATCGAAAGAAACACATAAAATATCATCAGTTCAAGGACTTTCAGGAGGAGAAACGTCGGCTATACATTATAGCTCGTCAACAAAACGCTTGGTTATTGGGTATGAAGACGGATTGTTAGAAATAATTGATGCTGATGGAAAAATAACTACTTCTCCGGAAATAACTAAATTTAATCAAACCGGAGAAAAACGAATTAATCATATATATGAATACAATGATAAGCTATACTTAGCTACTTCTTTTGCTATTGTTGTATATGATATAAAAAAGCTAGAGTTTGGAGATACCTATTTTATAGGAGCTGGTTCATCAGACGAAAAAGTATATCAGCTAACCGTGCTTAACAATACAATTTATGCTGCTACGGAAAGAGGAATATATCAGGCAGATATACAGAATCCGAACTTGATTGATTTTAATAGTTGGACACTTAGCTTTACAGGTAATTACAAAAATATTACTGTCTTTAACAATCAGTTATTTACTTCAAGAAATAACGAATTACTTACCATACAAGGCGCTTCTATGAACAGTGTTAGAGTTTTTGGTGAAGAAATACAACATCTTAAAAGTTCTGCTACAAGCCTTACGATTGCTCTAAATAACCGAGCTGTAATTTTCAATCAAAGTATAGCAGAAGTGGCTCAAGTAAACCCTACAACCAATTTTAACTTTAAACTGCATGGGGCTTTTGAAGAAAACGGTCAGGTATATTTAGGAACCTATACGTATGGGATTTTAAGAACAACAACCGGAGCCGCCGCATTTGAAGAAGTACACCCACAAGGGCCCATGTTTAATGATATTTTTTCTATGGATGCTCACAACAACAATGTTTGGGTGGTATATGGCGGGTATGACGCTACATATACTCCTATGCAAAATAGAAAAGGATATTCTTACTTTAACGGAAGTAATTGGAATAACTTCCCTTTTAAAAACAGTTTACCTTTCGGAGATTTAGTATCGGTAACAATTGATAAAACAAAAGAAAATTCAGTATATATAAGTTCATTTGGAGACATTTCTGGAGCTAATATAAATACCCCCTTAACAGGAGGATTACTACATATTGAAAATAATAATATACAAGCTTTTTATAACCAACTTAACAGTCCTTTAGAAGATATTGTAAATAGTGATCCTAATCGGGTTACCATTAGAGTTAGCGGTACTACATTTGATAGTCAGGGAAATATGTGGTTGACAAATATTGGAGTTGCTAACAAATTAAAAAAGAGATCCGTTGGCGGGCAATGGAGCAGTTTTGATTTACAATCGATAGTTACCTCAAATAAAATAGGACTGAATGAAATAGTAGTAGATAGAAGTAATACCGTGTGGATAGGTACCAGAGCAAATGGAGTATATGCTTTTAATGAAAGAGGAGATCGAAAAAAAGCATTGACAACTGAAGTTACCAAAGGGAGTTTACCGAGTGCTAATGTTCGTACTTTGGGAGTAGATAGAAATAACAGAATATGGTTAGGAACTTTAACCGGACTGGTAGTGTTTAACAATGCTTCTGGAGTTTTTGAAAGTGCCGTAAACGATGCTGAACCGATAGTTATTTTAGATGAAGGGATTCCTAAAAAACTTTTAGGTGATCAAACTATTAATTCTATAGAAATTGACGGAGCTGATAATAAATGGTTTGGAACAGAGGCAGGAGGGGTTCTTTATACAAATCCGAGTGGTGAAACAACATTAGCAAAATTTACAAAAGATAATTCTCCGTTACCCTCTAATAAAATTGTAGCTATTAAAGTAGATGATAGTAATGGAAAAGTGTACTTTGCTACCAATAGAGGAATGGTAGCGTATAATAGTAAAGTAGTGCCTTTTGGTGATGAGTTAAAAGAGGTGTATGCATACCCAAATCCGGTGTTGAAAAATCATGATGTTGTAACAATTGCCGGACGTCATGGGGCACATTTACCTAAAGGAACCAATGTGAAAATTTTAGACGTTTCCGGAAATTTGGTATATGAAACCAATGTAATAGAAGGGCAACAATTAGGAGGTGGTAAGGTAACGTGGGATAAACGAAATTTAGCCGGAACCAAAGTTGCTTCCGGAGTTTATATAGTATTGCTTTCTAATGAAGATGATACACAATCTGCAACCACTAAAATTGCTATTGTTAACTAAATGGGCTTAGTACATACCAAAGCAATTGTTTTTAAAACTATCAAGTATGGTGATACCAGTTTGATAGTTAAATGCTTTACGTTTGAAGAAGGCATACGGTCGTATATGGTTAAAGGCGTTTTAAATTCTAAAAAAGGAAAATTAAAAGCGGCTTATTTTCAACCCTTAACGCAGTTACAACTTGTAGCTAATCATAATAATAAAAACACGCTTAATTCTATAAGAGAAGCCCAAATAGTACACCCATATTACACCATTCATACTTCGGTAGTTAAACAAACAATAGTATTATTTTTATCAGAAATATTAGCAGCAATTATTCAGGAAGAAGAAAAAAATGAAGGTCTGTATACTTATATAGAAACCGCTTTAATTTGGTTGGATACACATACTGAAGTAGCAAATTTTCACCTGTTATTTTTATTGAATCTTTCAAGGTTTTTAGGCTTTTATCCGGATACTTCAGAATCAGAAAAAATAGGGTTTAATTTGGTAGAAGGAAGTTTTACGAATAGCCTGCATGAAAAATTAACACTCTACAATGATAAATTACTGCTTCTAAAAAGGTTGTTAGGCATAAATTTTGATGCAATAAACACAATTTCATTTCATAAGAATGAAAGGCAAACCATCCTTAGAATTATAGTCAAGTATTTTGAGCTACATCTGGAAGGTTTTAGACAACCAAAATCATTAGACATTTTAGAAACTGTGTTTAACTAACTAAACAATGAAACAAGTATTATTCACGCTATTTTTAATAGCTGTATTACCGGTTTTTGCACAAAAAATAACCATTTTTGATGCAGAAACAGGAAAGCCAATCGAGGCAGTTGCCGTATTCAATAAAGAAAAATCAAAATCATCTATTAGTAGCGAAAGTGGGATAGTAGATATTTCTCAATTTACAAATGATGAAATAATTATCTTTTCACATGTAGGTTATGCAGAATATCAAGCTAAGAAAAAAACGTTGCAATTAAATGGCTACCATGTATATCTTTCAAAACAATCAGAGCAATTAGATGAGGTGGTTCTATCTGTATTTAAAAATCAAGAAAAGAGAAATAGAATAGCAGAGCAAATTGCGGTTATAACAGAAAAAGATATCGAAAAAATATCTCCGCAAACCTCTGCAGATCTATTAGCCAATGTACCGGGAATCAGAGTGCAAAAATCACAATTTGGAGGAGGAAGCCCTGTACTACGAGGAATGGAAAGTAACCGTGTTTTGTTAGTAGTTGATGGGGTAAGAATGAATAATGCTATATATAGAAAAGGACATTTACAAAACTCAATTACGGTAGCTCCTAATTTATTAGACAGAACAGAAATTGTTTTTGGTCCGTCATCTGTAATTTACGGTTCAGATGCACTTGGGGGAGTCATACATTATTATACAAAAACACCAAAACTTTCAGACCATAACGAAGTTAAAAGCTCATTATTTTCAAGATATAGTACAGTAAATAATGAAACAACTAACATGGTATCTGCTGAATTACGATTTAAAAAATGGGCATCTTTTACGAGTGTAGCTCATAGTAATTTTGAAGATTTAACAATGGGTAAAAATCGCTCACACGGTTTTGACGATTGGGGAAAAGTTCCGTTTTACTCTGATAATTTAAACGGACATTATAGTGAAAATCCAACAGCAAATCCTAACCCGAATTTACAAAGAAATACAGGGTACAATCAAACAGATATTTTACAAAAATTCTATGTGCCTTTGTCAAAAAGAACCGATTTAAAAATAAATCTTCAATACTCAACGTCTTCAGATATTCCACGTTTTGATCGATTAACAGAGTTGAAAAAAGGATCGTTGAAGTTTGCGGAGTGGTATTACGGGCCTCAAAATCGTTTGTTAATTTCACCACAATTAGAAATTAACCCAAAGAAAAAGTGGTTAGATAAAGGAACCATTACCTTAGCTTATCAAAACATAGAAGAAAGTAGAATTCAAAGAAAATTCGGAAGTCTAGATAGATCTTACAGAGAAGAAAATGTAAATATTTTTAGTGTTAACGGAGATTTTACAGTGCCTATTGCTGAAAAACGCGATTTAGGTTATGGTTTTGAGGTAGCATACAATAACGTAAATTCAAATTCATACGGTAAAACATTAAATATTGTTAATGGAGAAATAGCCGGATTTAATGGAGATTTTGCAGTACAATCTAGATTTGCCGATGGGGGAAGCACTTATTTAAGCTCTGCTTTATACATAGATTATAGACAAGATATTAACAGTAAGTCTACCTTAAATACAGGGGTGCGTTTAACAAATACCAACCTTACAGCTAAGTGGATTGATGAACAGTTTTTTAAATTACCTAACAATGATATTAGTTTAAACAATACAGCTTTAACAGCTACCGTAGGGTATGTGTATAAACCAACTAAAACATGGCAATTGAATGCAGTGTTATCATCAGGATTCAGATCACCAAATATTGATGATGTAGGTAAAGTACGAGAAAAAAACGGTCAAGTAACGGTGCCTAATATTGATTTAAAACCGGAACATGCTTACAATGCTGAAATAGGGTTACAGAAATATTTTAATAATCGTAAATTCAGATTAGGTGCTAATGTGTATTATACTTTGTTGAATAATTATATATACAGAGAAGCATTTTTGCTAAACGGAAATTCAAAAATTATGTATGATGGTGAAGAAGGAGACATTGTAGCCAATGTAAATAAAGGAAAAGCATACATAACAGGAGTAACAGTAAATTATCAAGGGAAGTTACATAGAAACTGGAAAACATCAGGGTCTGTAACGTATACGAAAGGAGAAAGTTATGATGTAAAAGAACCAATGTCATCAATTCCTCCGCTATTCGGAAACTTTGAGCTTAATTATACAAACCATAAATTTGAAGGAGGAGCTAACTTAGTATTTAATGCTAAAAAAGACATTAAAAATTATAATATAAGTGAAGGAATAGATAACCATGTACAAACTCCGATTGTTAATCCTAATGCCCAAGAAGATATTGACAAATATTATGGTACTCCGGCTTGGATGACCGTTGGTTTATATAGTAGATATACTATAACTCCTGCTATTAGAATTCAAGGAAATATTACTAATTTATTTGATGAGCACTATAAAGAATTTGCTTCCGGAATTTCTGCACCGGGTAGAAACTTTTCTATAGCTTTGCATGTAAACTTATAAGATTAAAATGATAAATATATTTAAAATAGTAAGCCTTTTAGAAGGAATTTCATACATCCTGTTATTGTTTATTGCTGTTCCAATTAAATATTTGCAAGGTAATCCGGAGTATGTAAAATTACTGGGAATGCCACATGGACTTTTATTTGTTTTATATATTGTATTAGCAATTATGTTAAAGCAAGAGTTTAAATGGTCTACAAAAACATTTGGAATGGTTTGTTTACTTTCAATACTACCTTTCGGAACTTTTTTTGTTGGGAAATACTTGAAATAAACGATACTAAAATTATAAAAAGAAAAGAGCTTAATTTTAAATTAAGCTCTTTTTTATTTCTTGTATAACAAAAAAACTATCCACCACTCACAGGAGGAATAATGGCAATAACATCTTTTTCTTGTATAATCAGACTGTCTTGAGCGTACTCCTCATTTACCGCTATGGCAAAAGACTGTATGCTTGAAATTGAAGGAAATTGATTGGCTAAAAACGCTTTAAAATTTAGCACGGTACTTCCATTAGGTACTTCTAATTCTATTGAAGAAGCATTTAATAAATCTCGAGCGATGCCAAAGGCTAATAATTGAATTTTCATAGAACAAAGGTAGCTAAATTTAGTTTATAGCCAGGTAGTTTACTGTACGAATACTCTAGATTTATCATTGTTTTGTATGTAAAAAACAAACCATTTTATCCGGAAAATCGGTAAAAGCACCATCAATATTTGCCTGATTAAATAATACCTCCATCATTTCATCAAAAGAAGAAAATTCATCTAGCTGATCATATCTAAAAGTATATGGATGTACTTTTAAATTAAGTTGATGAGCATCTTTTACCAAAGAAGTAAAACTCCATTTTCCATTTTGTTTAGTGTCTAAAATTTGCTTGTACCAAGGGCCAATACCATCGGCATAAGTGGCATAGTAAGCTAATTGTTTAGTTTCTTCAGGAAATTCTATCAATTGCACTAAAAATAAATCAGAATGTAAATCCTTACGTACTCGCTCTAACTCTTTAGCATCAAAGCACTGAAAAATACATAAATCATTTTTTGTTTTATATCCGTATTCAGAAAGAATTTTCAACGTAATCGCAGCAATATCTTTTCCGTTTTCATGATGAAATTCAGGATTTTTAATTTCAGGATAAATTCCAATAGTGTTTCCTGTACTAAAGTTTAACCCCTGAATTAATTCAATTTCTTGCTGTAAAGAGTGTAGCTTAAAATTTCCTTTTCCTTTAGGAAAGCGATGAGGGTAAAACTGCTTACCGGTTTTGGGATCAAAACGTTCACTAACTTGTAAGAGTTGCAGCTCTTCAAAAGTAAAATCAATAACATAATAACGACCATCATTTCTTTTTCTTTCCGGAAAAGTAGTAGCTACATTAGTCACATCATCTAAGTAAATATCGTGTATAACTACAGGAATATCATCTTTGCTAAGTACCAAATCTTGTTCTATAAAATTAGGTTTCATGGCATAAGCCATTGCTTTAGCCTCCATGGTGTGTTCCGGCAAATAACCGGAAGCACCTCTATGTGCAATAACAATTTTTGAAGTCATAGAAGTTGTTTTTGATTTACAGCTAAAAAATAAGGTAAATGTGGTAATTAAAAGCAGGGTATAAAAAAATCCCGACTTAAAAAAATCGGGATTCTTATATTTAATAAGCTCGTTTATCATTTCCTTCATAAAAATTAATAAAGGCTTGGTTTACTACTCTATGTCCTCCATCAGTAGGATAATCTCCGGTAAAATACCAATCTCCTAAATTTTCAGGGCAAGCTTTATGCAGTTCGCTAACAGGTTGATAGATAACCTCAACAGTTGCTTTAATTTCAGGGGTTTTTAGCATTTCAGCTATTTTTGCAGAAATTTGTTCATCTGTAAAAGGAGCGTAAATTTCTTTTACATAGTTAACAATATCTTTATCACTGTTACTCTTTTGTGCAATACATTTTTGATACACATCATATACAATGTGATATTGACTGGATTCTTTAAGTAATTCTAAAGCTGCTTTAAAAGCAATAAAATCACCAATCTTAGCCATATCAATACCATAACAATCAGGATAACGAATTTGAGGAGCAGAAGATACAATTACTATTTTTTTAGGCTGTAAACGGTCTAAAATTTTAATAATACTTTTCTTTAGCGTTGTACCTCTAACAATACTATCATCTATAATTACTAAGTTATCTGTTGGTTTTACAACACCATAAGTAACATCATAAACATGTGCCACTAAATCATCTCTACTACTATCATCAGTAATAAAGGTTCTTAATTTAGCATCTTTAATGGCAATTTTCTCAAAGCGAGGTCTTTTAGAAAGAATTTCAATAACTTTTTCTTTTGAAAGTTTACCTCCTCCTGCTAAAATAGCATCAGTTTTTTGTTGGTTTAAAACATCTTCGGCAGCTTCCATCATTCCGAAAAATGAAGTTTCAGCCGTGTTTGGAATGTAGGAAAATACGGTGTTTTGAATGTCGTTATCAATAGATTTTAAAACACTTGGGAAAATATATTTTCCTAAATTTTTTCTTTCTTTATAAATGCTGGCATCACTTCCTCTTGAAAAATAAATACGCTCAAAAGAACAGGCTTTTTTAGGCTTTTGCTCTAAAATAGGCGCCATGGTTGTTTTTCCGTTTTTCTTGATAATTAAAGCATGTCCTCTTTCAATTTCTTTAATAGTATCAATAGTTACATTGAATACGGTTTGAATTACAGGACGCTCAGAAGCTACCACTACAACCTCATCATCTTGATAATAAAAAGCAGGACGTATAGCTGAAGGATCTCTGAATACAAAAGCATCACCATGTCCTAATAACCCAGCCATTGCATAACCGCCGTCCCAGTTTTTAGCAGATCTTTTTAAAATTCGTTGAATATCTAAGTTTTCTTCAATAAACGGTGAGGCGTCTTTTTTATTTAATCCATTTTTTTTAGCGTCTAAATAAGTATCAGCTACTTGGTCTTCTAAAAAGTGCCCTATTTTTTCCATTACCGTTACAGTATCGGTTGATTCTTTAGGGTGTTGGCCTAACTCAATTAACTCTTTCATTAATTGATTAGAGTTGGTCATATTAAAGTTACCGGCTACAATTAAACTTTGATGACGCCAGTTACTTTGACGTAAAAAAGGATGTACGTTTTCAATGCTGTTTCCTCCAAAAGTACCATAACGTACATGGCCTAAAAATAAGTTTCCAATGTAAGGTATGTTTTCTTCTTGCCATTGTACATCGTCAACTTTTGTTGGGTTTTTCTCAAAAATACCATTAATACGTTCATTGATTTGCCCAAAAATATCTTGAATAGGTTGTGATTTATTTGAACGAATTCTGCTAATGTAGCGTGTTCCGGGCTCTACATTAAACTTTATACTTGCTAAACCTGCACCATCTTGTCCGCGATTGTGCTGTTTTTCCATAAGCAAGTACATTTTGTTAACTCCATAAAATGCGGTACCATATTTTTCCTTATAGTATTCCAGAGGTTTTAATAACCTTACTAAAGCAATTCCACATTCATGTTTTATAGCGTCGCTCATTTATAAAAAGTGTTTAGTTGTGTTTTATTGTTGTTGTTTTGTATAAAAAAATCCGCAGTAAACCTGCGGACTGTATTATGATAATTCTATATCAAATTGTGTTAATTCTTTAAACGCTTGTAAACGATTTTGCACCTCGTCCTGCGTTAGCTCTTCCATACGTTGGGTTCCAAATTTCTCAACACAAAAAGAAGCTAAATTAGAGCCGTAAATAATAGCGTTTTTCATGTTTTCAAATGAAATGTCTTCTGTTCTTGCTAAGTATCCACAAAAACCACCTGCAAAAGTATCACCGGCACCGGTAGGATCAAAAACTTCCGCTAATGGTAAAGCTGGTGCAAAAAACATTTTACCTTCATTAAATAATAAAGCCCCGTGTTCACCTTTTTTAATAACTACAAATTGAGGTCCCATTTCATGAATTTTCTTAGCAGCATTTACTAATGAATATTCACCACTTAATTGACGGGCTTCTTCATCATTAATGGTAATAACATCTATACGTTTTAACACCTCATGTAAATCATTTAGAGCAATGTCCATCCAAAAGTTCATAGTATCTAACACCACTAACTTAGGTCTTTCATTCATTTGATCCAAAACTGAAGCTTGTGTTAAAGGATGTAAGTTTCCTAACATTACAATTTTAGCATCTTTAAATTGTTTAGGAACAACAGGTTTAAAATGCTCTAAAACATTTAGTTCAGTAACTAAAGTATCGCGAGAGTTCATATCATTGTGATATCTACCACTCCAAAAAAAGGTTTTACCTTCTTTA
This sequence comes from Tenacibaculum sp. TC6, assembly GCF_050606265.1. NCBI lineage: Bacteria > Pseudomonadati > Bacteroidota > Flavobacteriia > Flavobacteriales > Flavobacteriaceae > Tenacibaculum > Tenacibaculum sp. TC6. The sequence continues at coordinate 120,596 of NZ_JBOCUK010000008.1, forward strand.
ACTATTTCAATACCTTCTGTATTAATTCCTTTATTTTCCATCATATCTAAATACGATTGAGGAAAATCTCCTCCTACGACAGAAACTACTCCTGTTTTTACCCCAAATTGTGCTGCGGCTAAACCAACAAAAGTTCCTGATCCTCCTAAAATTTTATCTGTTTTACCAAAAGGTGTTTCAATAGCATCAAAAGCTACAGTACCAACAGCTAATAATTTACTCATACGTTTAATTTATACCTTCTTTATTGAAAGAACTTTATTCTACTCTGTCAGGATTTTATTAAAAACCTAACAAAAATTACTATTTAAGTTTACTTTATCATTTACAGGCACAAAAATGCCTTTTTTTATCGTAATTTTGCACCTTTAATACAAAATAAGTCTTTGACTGTGCAAAAATAGTTTTAAAAAATGACTATCAAAGAAATACAAGAAGAAATTATTGATGAGTTCTCAATGTTTGAGGATTGGATGGAGCGTTACGAATATATCATTGAATTAGGAAAATCATTACCATTAATTAACGACTCTTATAAATTAGATGAAAATTTAATTAGAGGATGTCAGTCTAAAGTATGGTTGTATTCGGAATTAGATAATGGAAAAGTTCGTTTTACTGCTGATAGTGACGCTATACTCACTAAAGGAATTGTAGCTTTATTATTACGTGTTTTTTCAAATCAAACACCTAAAGATATTTTAAATGCTGATACTGATTTTATAAATGAAATAGGTTTGAAAGAGCATTTAAGTCCAACCAGAGCTAACGGTTTAGTATCAATGGTGAAACAAATAAAAATGTATGCATTGGCTCAACAAGCCAAAATAACAAGTTAAAAATGTCAATAGGTATGACAGACGAGAAATTAGAAGAGTTAGGAGATAAAATAGTACGTGTTTTAAAAACAATTTACGATCCGGAAATACCGGTTGATATTTATGAGCTAGGGTTGATTTATGATGTTTTTATTTCTGAGGATAATGATGCCAAAATATTAATGACATTAACCTCACCTAATTGCCCTGTTGCAGAAACATTACCGGTTGAGGTAGAAGAGAAAGTAAAAACATTAAAAGAAATAAATAACTGCGAAGTTGAAATTACTTTTGACCCTACTTGGACTCAAGATATGATGAGTGAAGAGGCTAAATTAGAATTAGGACTTTTGTAATAGTAAATGGCTGAAGAAATTATAAATAGAGTAGCTAACAGTAAACTTGAAACTCTTGACCTGGAAGATTTTTATCCTAAAGGAGCAAGAGTATCTTTTGATATTAAAGAGTGGCTACATGAAGAATTAATTTTAATAGAAAAAGAGTTCAGGCAAAAGGTAAAAGAGCACAATTGGACTCAATACCAAGATGCTTATGTGGCTCTAACGTGTAGTGCTGATGCAATTATTCCTTCATGGGCATATTTGCTTCTAACTACTGAGTTGTCGCCGTTTGCTAAAAAAATTGTAGTAGGAAATTTAGAATTACTTGAAACAGTTATCTTTCAAGAAATTATAAATAATCTTACATTTGAAAACTTAAAAGATAAACCTGTAATTATAAAAGGATGTGCCAATAAACCAATCCCTTCTTCTGCATATACCTTATTAATTCAAAGAATTCAGCCTGTGGCAAAAACCATCATGTTTGGTGAAGCCTGCTCAACAGTGCCTTTGTTTAAAAAGAAATAAATAGAAGTTAAATATTGCAACGTAATAGTAGGATGAAAAAATTACTTTTTACGCTTATAGTTAGTTTTACAGTTATTAGTTTTTCCCAAGAAAAAAAAGATAGTATTCCTGATAAGTGGAACATTACAGGTAAACTTGCTTTTGTTTTAAATCAATCATCCTTTTCAAACTGGATAGCAGGAGGTAGTAATACTGTTGCCGGCAATGTGGCTATTAATTATGATTTTAATTACAGAAAGAATAAATGGCGATGGGATAACAAAATTATTTCAACATATGGCTTAAGTTATGTTGACGGGCAGGGAGTTAGGAAAACAGATGACCGCTTTGAATACAATTCGCTTTTAGGACTAAAAGCAGAAAACTATTGGTTTTTCTCTTTTATCAGTAACTTTAAAACACAGTATACTCGAGGATATGACTATAAAAAAACTCCTATATTACCTATTTCAGATTTTGTGTCGCCAGCGTACTGGAGTTTTGGGCCGGGTATGCTTTGGAAAAAATCGGATGATGCAAGAATCAATATTGCTCCGGCTTCAGCAAGGTTAACCTTTGTTTCAGATGAGTTTTCAGGAAAATATGGTGTAAAAGAAGGTAGAAATTCAAATTTAGGTTTGGGTTTTAACTTGTCTTCATATTTCAAGTTCAGCATCATGAAAGATGTAATTATGGAAAACATTTTAGCAATGTATTCAGATTACTTAAACAATCCACAAAATATTGATATAGATTATCAAATGCGATTTTTCGTTAAAATTAACGAATACCTTTCAACTAACTTAGGCTTCCATTCTATTGTAGATGATAATGCCTCAAGTAAAATTCAATTTAAGCAAATGTTTGGATTAGGATTAAATTATATTTTTCATAAAAGGTGACTTTTCAAAAATAAGATTGTCTTAAGCCATGGAAACAGTTAGATTTGCACATCTAAAAAATCAAAAAATTTAATAATTAAAATGAAAAAATTAGTAGCAATTGCAATTTTATTTGGAGCGTTAACGGTAAAAGCTCAAGAATCAAAAGATGAACCGAAAGAAGGATGGAAAAGAGGAGGAAATATTACTTTTTTATTCAATCAATCTGCATTTAACAACTGGTTAGCAGGAGGAACCAATAACATTTCAGGAACTATGGGGTTAAACTATGATATAAACTACGTTAAAGGAGATTGGAACTGGGATAATAAAATTATTGCTTCTTACGGTTTAACAAAGTTAAGAGGTCAAGACACCAAGAAAACAGATGACCGTTTTGAATTAAACTCATTATTAGGTAGAAAAGCATCTGGATACTGGTATTACTCTGCTTTTTTTAATTTTAAAACTCAAATGTCTTCAACAGATGTTGGCGGAGTTCAACAATCTCACTTTTTCTCACCGGCTTATTTCCAATTCGGACCTGGTATGTTATGGAAAAAGTCAGATAATTTAAAAGTAAACATTGCACCGGCAACTTCGAAATTAGTGGTGGTTCACGATCATTTTACCGCTAATTTACCAGCGGGAGGTAGTTATTTTGGTGTAGCTCCTGGTAAAACAATTCGTTACGAATTAGGGGCAGCTGTAAACGGTTACTATAAGTTTGATTTAATGGAAAATGTTTCTGTTGAAAACATTTTAAACTTATATAGCAATTACCTAGAAGATGCTCAAAACGTTGATATTGATTATACGGTAAACGTAGTAATGAAAATCAATAAATATTTATCTGCTAATTTAGCATTACAAGCAATTTATGATGATAATGCTTTTGAAGGATTTCAAACAAGAGAAGTATTTGGTTTAGGAGTTAATTACAATTTCTAACAACTAAGAATAACAAAAAAGTTTAAAAGGTTAGGTTACTTACTTCGGTAAGTAGCCTTTTTTTTATGTTTGATATTGAGTTGTTTAAATGGTTTTTATGTTTTTGGCATGCAATTTGAAAACAAATAAACATAACCATAAAACGAAGGCTTATGAAACGTTTAAAATTACTATTACTACTATTAGTTACAGGAGCAACATTAACTTCTTGTGTTGTGGTGAATGATGAATATATTGATAATGGTATTTCATTAAATGAATTAATTTCTAGTTATGATTTATGGTATATTGATTATCACAAAACACAAGGAAGAGGAGATGTTCCGTTTATATCAAAAGCATTTACTATGTCATTTTTAAATGGAAGAATGTACGCAAACAATAATATTGTTGATGTAGGAAAAACAGGTGATGGATTAGGTGTTTATGTAGGAAGCTATAATACTTTTAATGATATTCTTGAAACCAATCATAGATTAGATGGAAGATATAACTTTGAGGTCGTTCAATTATCAGCTAATGAAATTAGAATTGATTGTTTATCTCAAAATGTAAGTTACTATTTAATAGGATATCAAAGAAATAACTTTGATTATGATAAATTGTTTTATGACAATATTGAATACTTTTTACAAGAGTACATAGCTTGGGAACGAGTTAAAACCAGTGGAGGGAGTCCAAATGTATTTGATAGAGAGCATTATTTACAGTTTACACCGGAAAATGATGTGACATTTTATTCATCTCATGATTCTTTTGGCACAGATATTGATTATATAAATTGGGATTTCGTTGGAAGCTACGAAGTTGCTAATGTTAACGGGTATAATGACCTAAAAATTTTAACACTTAATTATGATGGTGGAGATACAGAAAAGTTTGAATTAAGCGTTATTAATGATGAAACAATAGAGTTATACCATTTACGTTCTGAAACACTATATACATTTGCCGGAAGAGGGTTTGTACAGTACCTAAAACAAGAAGGTAAAGAAAGTACAAAAACAACTGTAAGGAACAGTGGTAGAAAACGTACTAAGATAGAAAGAAAAACAGTAGAAAGAAGAGTTTTAAAATAAAGTTTGGTTAGTTGATTTTTGGTTGGTTATTGATATAACCAATTAAAAGAAACCGCTCCGAGAGGGGCGGTTTTTATTTTTTATAACCTCTAATTTACATAAAAAAAAGTACCTTTATAAGAAATTAAAAAAGAATGACAAAAACTGCTTTTATAACCGGAGCCACTTCAGGAATAGGAAAAGCTACAGCACAACTTTTTGCTAAAAATAATATCAATATTGTTATTTGTGGAAGACGTTCAGAAAAATTGGAAAAACTTCAACAAGAACTTTCAGTATATACCAATGTTCATAGTTTACAGTTTGATGTTCGTTATCAAAAAGATGTAGAAAAATCTATACAGAGTCTTCCGGAAGAGTTTAAACATATAGATATATTAATTAATAATGCCGGGAATGCTCATGGACTTAGTTCTATTCAAGAAGGAAGCATAGAAGACTGGGATGCAATGATAGATGGTAATGTAAAAGGATTGCTCTATGTTTCCAAAGCTATTATTCCTCAAATGATAGAACATAATAACGGATTTATAATTAACATAGGGTCAATTGCCGGAAAAGAGGTGTATCCGAATGGAAATGTATATTGTGCTTCTAAGTTTGCTGTTAATGCCTTAAATAAAGGAATGAGAATAGACTTAAATCAGCATAATATCAGAGTTTGCGCCATACATCCCGGATTGGTAGAAACGGAATTTTCAGATGTACGATTTAAAGGAGATACGGAAAGAGCAAAAACGGTGTACCAAGGTTATAAAGCATTACAACCTGAAGATATTGCAGATATTATCTATTTTGTAGTAACAAGGCCTTATCATGTTAATATAGAAGATTTAATAGTGTATCCTACAGCGCAGGCAAGTGCTACAATATTGAATAAAAATGCATAATTATTCAAAAACCATTGCCGGATGCATGGCTTGGGGAAAATGGGGAAAGAACCTTACTACACAACAAATGGTTGCATTAATGCATGTTTGTATTGAAAACTCAATAAGCTCATTTGATCATGCAGATATTTATGGAGATTACACTACTGAAGCGGCTTTTGGAAAAGCTTTAAAAGAAAGTGGAATTCTTAGAAATGAAATTCAATTAATTTCAAAATGCGGAATTCAATATATGGGAGAATCCAGACCCAACAGAGTTAAACATTACAATTATTCTAAAGATTATATAATTTGGAGTGTAGAACAATCGCTTAAAAATTTACAAACAGAATATCTAGATTTACTGCTATTGCATCGCCCAAGTCCTTTAATGCATTCTGATGAAATTGCTGAAGCTGTAAATGAATTAAAGCAACAAGGGAAAATACATGAATTTGGGGTTTCAAACTTTACACCTTTACAAACTGATTTAATCAAAAGCAAAGTTGAGGTTTCAGTTAATCAAATAGAAGTTTCTTTAACGCAATTTTCTGCAATGCTAAACGGAAGTTTAGACTATATGCAGTTGCATAATATTCTCCCTATGGTGTGGAGTCCGTTGGGGAGCTACTTTAAGGAAGAACCCTCTCAAAATAATAGAATTAAAGAAGAGTTAAGAAATCTTTGTGAGAAATACCAAGCTACCGAAAATCAGATTTTGTTAGCATGGTTGTATAATCATCCGTCAGGAATAATTCCTGTTGTAGGCACTACCAATGAAGAAAGAATTAAAGAAGCAATACACGCTCAATCAATTCAATTAGAAACAGAAGATTGGTTTGCATTATTAGTAGCAAGTCAAGGACATAAAGTACCTTAGAATGATTAACAAGCGGCTTCTCATTAAAAATTTACTTTCTAAAAACGATGAAAATAGTTTTTATGATAAAAAGCAAAAACTTTCTTTGCATTCTAAAGAAGGGAAAGCTAAGTTTATAAAACACGTTTGTGCCTTATCCAATTCAAATCCTGATAATAACTCTTACATAGTTATAGGTATTCAGGATGAAGACAATAAAATTGTTGGGGTTGACTTTTTTGATGATAGTAAAATCCAAAATTTGGTAAATGCATACCTAAACAACCCACCTAAAATAGAATATGAAAATGTTCATTTTCCTCGTTTACCCAGATATAAAGTAATTGGCTTAGTTACCATCTATCCAAATAAGGCAATTACTTCATTGGCAAAAAATGCCTGGAAATATTCTAAAGGAACTGTTTTTTACAGAAGGGGAAGTAACTCAATTCCTGCGGAAGATGATTTCGAGTTAAAAAACACCAATAAACCTATTGTTGAGGCCATTGAAAAAAATGCCAGAAACAATATTGAGTTAACATTAAATGGAGTCTTTGATTTCTTTAATCGCCATAAAAAAGAGTATAATCCGCAGTATAAGGTGTTTAAAGAGCAGTTTGTATTGTGCTGGGCAGGAAAAAAGTTTGAAGTTAATGAAGAAGTATATTTTTCAAGAGTAGATATAGAGCTTGTTAATGAGCAGGTAAGGTTGTTTTACTCTGATTTAGATGATGTTAAAATATCCTATAATGAGCATTCATTTATTATTACAGAATATATTGTGTTAGGAATAGAAAAAGAACATAAACATTATCCGTTAGAAAAAACCATTATTAATTTTAAAGATAATGGTATACATGATATAGCAACAGAACTTTTGTTTGAACCTCCTCAGTTTGATAAAAAAATATTACACCATATTTATAACAATAACAATACGATTATTTCAAAAATAGAAAAAGGAATTCCTCTTTCTGTAACGGAACATGAAGATGTATTGAAACTACCTACTTCTTATTTAATATGTTATTTGAATGGCTTTTTAGAAGCTTCAGAAAAGCTAAAAAAAGCAAAAACTTATATACGGAATTTAGAAGATAAAACAACGTATGTTAAATTTAAAGAAGCTCTTAGAATTTTAAGAAAGGTTAAGTATAATTAAAAAATAGCAGCTCAATGTATTAAGCTGCTATGTATGTTTATTTTTTATCTCTTTTATAGTAAGAAACAATACTTGCTTTAGCTATAGTATTACTCCATAAATAGTAACCAACAACAGCTGGGTTCGTATTTTCATTTAAACCTAACTTTTCCGTTTTTAAAGCATACACAGTAATAATATACTGATGGTCTCCATGACCTTCTGGTGGACAAGGGCCTCCATATCCTCTAGAACCAAAATCGGTAACACTTTGTATAGCTCCTTTAGGTAATAAATTAAGGTTAACATCACCAGCATTACCAGTTATAGTTGTGGTATTTGCCGGAATATCAAAAATAACCCAATGCCACCAACCACTTCCGGTAGGAGCATCCGGATCATACATAGTAACTGCAAAACTTTTAGTTTCTTTTGGAGCATTTTTCCATAATAGTTGTGGAGAATGGTTTTTTCCTGTACAACCAAAACCGTTAAATTCTTGCTCTTTTGTAACCTGACCACCTAAATCGGTACTCGTTAATGTAAATGTATTTTGCCCTAAAACAGACAAACTGAAGCCTAATAAAAGGCTTAAAATAAATGATGTTTTTTTCATTGTATGCACGTTTTTATAATGATAACAAAATTAAGTTAGTTTGCTATATAAGTACTATTTAAATGAGTTCAAAAAGTATTGATAAAAGCTCAACTTTCTTGGTGTTGTTTAGGCGTTGTTCCAAATCTGTTTTTAAAGGCCTGTGTAAAACTGGAAAGATTTTCATAACCAATTTCTTCATAAATTTCAGAAGGTCTTTTTTGATGATCTCTTAATAAAAAGGAAGCATATTCTAATCTTTGTTCCTGAAACCATTTGATAGGAGAGACTTTAAAGTGCTTTTCAAATTCTCTTTTAAAAGAAGAAACACTCATGCTTGCTAAAAAAGCAAGTTCTTTCAAGGTTAGTTTTTTAAACTTATTATTTTCAACTACCTGAATAAAATTTTGACCTTGGTTATCATGATATTTAATCATTGAAAATAAAAAATCAGTTCCGTATGTTTCTACAAGATAAAGCATGAGTTCTTCATACTTTAAAGTAATAAGTCTTGTTAGCGTTTTAGAAGGTAGCGTAAGAATGGTAAAAATACCTTGTATAAAATTTTTAATAAAAACATCTTTTTTAAATGCGTGAACCGATTTATAACTTGATTTTTTTATATCGCGTATTTCATACTTTCTAATAAAATCTAACACAGTTTTATTTGAAAAAAACAATAAAAGACTTTGATAATTTTGGTGTGTATCAGATAATTTTTCGGTCATTAAGCAATTTCCTGATTTCATTAATAGAAAACTGGAGTTATTAATTGATAGCGAACTTGTATGCGTAATAATTTCTTTTGTTCCTTCAATTAAAAAACTAAAAGTATTTTGTGTCAAGTTAATTTGCTGCTTAGCTACTTCCTGAGCACTATGGTAATTAAAAACAGCAATGGAAGAAGTATCTAAGTCTAGCTCTTTAGGTAAAGAGAGTACTTTCATGGTTAATCTTTCCTTTTAAATGGCTAAGGTATAGAAAAAAGCTAAAACTTAAGATTATCAATCTTAAATTTTACGGATAAAAAAAAAGAGAAAAGGCTATAAATAAGTAGCTATTTTTAGCCTTTAGTTATATTTTAGTCAAGCATAGCAACTACTCTGGCGGGAGCAGCTGAAGCTCCTACAATTTTTAGCGGAAAAACGGCTACTTTAAATCCTGAAAGGGGAAGCGAGTCTAAGTTTACCAGTTGTTCCATATGACAATATTCTTTGTCTTTACCTACTAAATGCGCTTCCCAAAACAATTCTGAGTTATTAGTTTCTTTGGCTTTTTGTATCATATAAGGCAAAGGTAAATCCCATCCCCAGGAATCAATTCCCATCACTTTAATTCCTTGATCAATTAACCATTCTGTAGCTTTTGCACTTACGCCGGTTCCTTTTTTATGAAAATCTTTAGTACCATTAAACTGATCGCGTCCGGTTTTAATCAGTACAATCATATTTGGTTGTATAGCTAACTCATTTTCTTTAAGAAATTTTTGAATGTCATCTACTGTAATCGGGTCAAAATCTACCTTATGTTTCATATCAATAACCATTCCCTCTCCATAACACCATTCTAACGGAACTTCATCTATGGTTTTTGATTTTTCTCCATTGGTGGTAGGAGAGTAATGCCAAGGAGCATCTATATGAGTTGTGGAGTGAACTCCCATTTTTTGAATGGTGTCATCGGCCCAACCTGTGAAGTTTTTAGGAAATAATTTAAAAGGTAATCCGAGTATTCTAATTAGCCATTTAGCTTTATGATGAGGTTTATGCTTTATTTTAACTTTCATAAACCAAGGATCTTGTTTATTGTATTGAATAGGCTTAGATAAATCGATAATTTTCATAGAAGGTATCAAAAATTATGTTGAACTAAGCAAATGTGTCGTCCTAAAAAACCATTACAGTTTTTTAGTATGATTAAAGATATAAAATCTCTCAACAAACATGTGTTTGT
>NZ_JBOCUK010000009.1:0-65562 GCF_050606265.1 Tenacibaculum sp. TC6
ACAAAAAACCAGAGAAGCTAGCCTCTCTGGTTTAAATAATATTTTTTAAATCTGTCAACCTATTTTAGGACGACTCATAATGCTAACTGTTTTTGAAGCTCCGTTGGAGTTAAACCCGTTTGTTTTTTAACAAAAATGCTGAAATTAGAAGGACTATCAAAGCTATAATTATAGGCAATTTCTTTATGGGTCAATTGTTTAAAAGCTAAATCTCTTTTAATATTTAAAATCAATATATCATGAATATATTTTAAAGGAGTCGTATTTAGTTCTGAGGTTACAATTTGAGTTAGCTTTTTTGTTGAAATGTTTAATTTTTCTGCATATTCAGAAACCGATAAACTGCTAATATTTTCCTCAACTAAATCAATAAACTGTATAATTAAGTTATTAATCAGCTTATTACTTTTAAGCTCTATAATTTGTTCTTCAAGAGCATATAAAAGAGAAGAAAATAAATGCGTTGTTTTTTCTTTATAATAAAACGATTTACTCTTTTGAATACTTAAAATGCTACTTAATTGAGATAAAAAATAATGTGATTGAAAAGTATTGTTTTCAAAAACAATTTCAGATTTCGTAAAACTTTTCAGCAAAGTAAAAGAATCATTAAAAAGCATTTCTTGAGTAAACTGAATGAGCAAGCCATCTGCATCAGAATTTCTCTTAACTAAATGAATTTGTTTAGGCTTTACAATATAACAGCTATTGTTTTCAATAGGAATTTTATTAAAATCAATGATTTGATAACCTCCTCCTCTTTCAAAAAATAAAATCTCAAAGTAATTATGCTTATGAATAGTATTAAAATCATAACTATTCTCATGAGAAATTTTCTCAATATTAATACTATATGAAGTATTTAAATCATGAATAGGAATATTTATCGGCATAAATTCATAAGTTATATTCTGTTTTTAATAACTTCTTAATTTTTAAGAGTAAATACTTTTGCGAGGTATTTTAAAATTTAAAAATAATGAAAAAAATAGTTCTAACTTTAATAACGCTTGTAGCTTTAGTTAATGTAAATGCACAGACAATTTGGAAAGTAGATAAAGCGCATTCTTCAATTACTTTTTCTGTTTCTCACTTTATGATTTCTGAAGTAACAGGAAACTTTGGAAAGTTTGATATTACAGCAATGAGTAATGAGAATTTTGAAACACCTGAATTTGACGTATCTATAGATGTTTCAACCATTAATACCAACCAGTCAGGAAGAGATAACCATTTAAAATCTGCCGACTTTTTTGATGTAGCAAATCACGCAAGTATTGTTTTTAAAAGTAAAGCATACAAACAATTAGATGAAAAAGAATTTGAAACTACCGGAGAAATTACCATCAAAGGAATTACTAAAGAGGTTGTATTTAAAGGAAAACTAAACGGAATTATTGAAGGAAGAGAAGGAAAGAAAAAAGCAGGATTAAAATTAACGACAGCTATTAAACGAGAAGATTTTAACATAGGAAAAGGAATGAACCCAATAGGAAAAGAGGTAACGGTTACTGTTAATATTGAAATGAATGAACAATAAAACATCTTTACTTTTTTAAACCTATAGTTTAAGCCCAAGAAATAGTATCTTGGGCTTTTTTACTCAACTTTTTTTAAAATAATGAAAATAACTAATAGAAGTTTACATAGAGATTTAGCCTACTTTTATGTGGGATTAATTATAGCTTTTTCCTTTTCAGGAATCATTCTTAATCATCGTGAAGATTGGTATCCTATGGATTATATATATGAGAACAAACCTTTTGAACTAAAAATCCCTTCTGATGAAAAACAGCTTACAAAAGAATATATTACGGAACACACAAAAGAAGTAGGAAAATACGATGGGCATCGAGTAAGAAACGGAAAAGTTCGTGTGTATTTCAAAGACAATATTATTTTAGATGCTGATGCTAAAACGGGAAAAGGAATTGTAGAACATAAAAGGAAAGTACCAATTATAGGGCATTCTATGTACTTACATAAATCAACTAATAGCTTTTGGGTTTGGTATTCTGATATTTTTGGAATAGCCATGTTAGTCATTGCCATAACAGGTGTTTTAATTCCGTTAGGAAAAAAAGGATTTAAAGGAAGAGGTTGGAAGTTGGCCGTTGCCGGAATGTTATTCCCGCTATTATTTTTAGTCTTATACTCTTAATTAAAAACATTTAAAGATTAGGTTAATTTAACATTCAATCAATTCATTAAATCTTAAAAATAGATTAATATCCATTTACATTGAAGTTTATCTATTAAAATAAATGAATTTTTTTATATAGAATCAGGTCAACATTTTTACGTAATTTTGCACTTCAATTTTTAAAGAAAATGTCAGAAGAAAAAAAATCATTAAACTTTATTGAACAAATAATTGAGGAAGATTTAGCTAACGGAATGCCTAAAGAAAACCTTCGTTTTCGTTTTCCTCCGGAACCTAATGGTTATTTGCATATTGGACATACAAAGGCTATTGGTATTAGCTTTGGTTTAGGAGAACAATACAATGCTCCTGTTAACCTTCGTTTTGATGATACCAACCCGGCAAAAGAAGAGCAAGAATACGTTGATGCTATTAAGCGTGATGTTTCTTGGTTGGGATATACTTGGGCCAATGAATGTTATTCTTCTGATTATTTCCAGCAATTGTATGATTGGGCAGTACTGTTAATTAAAGATGGGAAAGCCTATGTAGATTCTCAAACTTCTGAAGAAATGGCAAAACAAAAAGGAACGCCAACTGAACCGGGAGTTGCAGGACCGTATAGAGATCGTTCTGTTGAAGAGAATTTAGAGCTATTTACTCAGATGAAGAATGGAGAGTTTGAGGAAGGTACGCATGTTTTGAGAGCAAAAATTGATATGGCATCACCCAATATGTTAATGCGTGATCCTATTATGTATCGTATTTTAAAGAAACCTCATCATAGAACCGGTAATGATTGGGTAATTTATCCAATGTACGATTGGACTCACGGAGAAAGTGATTACATAGAACAAATATCACATTCACTGTGTTCATTAGAGTTTAAACCGCATCGTGAATTATATAATTGGTTTAGAGATACTGTTTTTAGCTACAGTGAAAATCAATACCCATTACAACCTAAACAACGTGAATTTTCTCGCTTAAACTTAAGCTACACAGTAATGAGTAAGCGTAAATTAATGAAATTAGTTGAAGAAAAAATTGTTTCCGGTTGGGATGATCCTCGTATGCCCACTATTTCAGGTTTACGTAGAAGGGGTTACACTCCTGCTTCTATCCGTAGTTTTATAGAAACTGTTGGAGTGTCAAAACGTGAAAATGTAATTGACGTAGCTTTATTAGAGTTTAAAATTAGAGAAGATTTAAATAAAACAGCCAATCGTGTAATGGCCGTTTTAAATCCGGTTAAACTTGTCATTACTAATTATCCTGAAGATAAAGAAGAGTTTTTAATTGCTGAGAACAATCCGGAAGATGAAAACTCAGGAACCAGAGAGGTGCCTTTTTCAAGAGAATTATATATTGAACAAGAAGACTTTAAAGAAGAGGCTAATAAAAAATTCTTTAGACTTTCTATAGGAAATGAAGTACGTTTAAAAAATGCTTATATAATTAAAGCCGAAAGCTGTGTTAAAGACAGTGAGGGTAATATTATAGAAATCCATTGTACTTATGATCCTTTAAGTAGATCAGGTAGTGGTACAGAAGAAAGTAAACGTAGAGTTAAAGGAACGTTACACTGGGTATCTACAAAACACGCTGTTGAAGCTGAAGTAAGAGTTTATGACCGTTTATTTTTAGACGAAGCTCCGGATAGTCATAAAGACAAAGATTTTATGGAGTTTTTAAATCCTAACTCTTTACAAATTATAAAGGCTTTTGTAGAGCCTAGTTTACAAAGCTCAAAAATCGGAGATGGTTTCCAATTTCAACGTTTGGGTTATTTTAATGTAGATAATGATTCTACGCCTGAAAAATTAGTTTTCAATAAAACTGTTGGACTAAGAGATACTTGGGCTAAGATGAATAAATAAGAATAAAAAAAATCCGCTTTTAAAAGCGGATTTTTTTTATTCTTCAATTACAAACCTTTCATTTTGTATCCAGTTAGCTCTTAACTTAAAAACCTGAGGGAAATAAATTACTTTTTCCGGTTGAATTCTCTTTAAAAAACTTCCGGTATCCCAGCTTTTGTTGTCATTTTCATCAATAATAGCTCTAATTAAATATTCTTTAGGCTCTAATAAGTCAAACGTTATCTTTTCAGACGTTTTTATATATTTTCTAAGTAATACGTTATCTTTTTCTAAAAGCTCAATAATAAGAGGTTTTTTAACTTTGTTTTCAACCTCCAAAATGATAGTTCCGTAATCTTCAATTTCTTTTGTTCCAAATCGATATTTAAGTGAATCATTTTTGGTTTGATATATATCAACAATTGCATCTGGTAATACTTTTAACTCATATCCCATTTTTGGTTTCTTATCAAATAATACTGCTAATTTATTAATCCCAAACTTTTCAACTTTATGAGAGACTTTCAGCGTATCTTTATCTACTAAAGACACCTTAGCTGTATCTATAGCAATAATCGGATTGTTTGTTTCTAAAAAGAACGTGTCTTTAAGATTAAGTATACTCTTTACATTTGAATTCACTACAAGTGAGTCTATTTGCTTTTTTCGTAAATGAACAGTAACAGTATCAATAAACGTATTTTTAGTAACTAAAAAATTTAAAGAATCTAATTCAGTAGGAGTATGCCAAAATAAAAGAGTGTCTTTTTCTTTTTCATACTGAGAAAAAGAGTTAAAATCATTCGGTACTTTAGACAGTAGTTTTATTTCTAAATCTTTTTTTCCTCCCTCAAAACCAAATTCAATTTTTCCTTTTGATACTTCTTTAGGTCTTTTTAATTGAAAAGGTTGTTTTTCTTTAAACAACCTAACCTCTTTTTTTACAATACTATCTCTAGGAAGCACTATTGTATCTGCTAAAAAACCTATCTGGTCTGTTCTTGGGCTGAATAAGTAATCATTGGCAGGCTCTTTTAAAGCTAATAACAAATACTTTCCTTCTTTGATATTTGTAAATTGGAAACCGGTAGAATCCAACGTATTGGTAACATATTCCGGTTTTTTCTTATAAATTATAGAGTCATTAAATGTACTATCTAATTTATATAGTAAAACACTTATATTCTTATCAGCTACCTTTTTAAAAGCATTGGTTATACTTCCTTTAATTTTTAAGGAATCAATTGTTTTACCTGTAGAAAAAACATATTTAAAACTCTCTAATTTATTTCCTTCATTATTATCTTGAACAGCATTTCCAAAATTAAAGGTATAGGTAGTATTTGGTTTTAGTGTATCTAAAATTTTAATAGTAATATTTTTACTAGGCGATCCTTGCGGACTTATAACCAAAGGATTTTTTAACGGTGGTGACACAACCAATTGCTTGGTTAAATCTTTCAGAACTATATATTCATCAAAATGAATTTTTATTGTATTTTTAGTAAAATTTGTGGTTTCATAAGGCGGATTTGCCGTAACCATAATAGGCGCTTTCTCATCTTTAGGACCTCCATCAGGCCTTCCTCTTCGTGCACAACCAATTACCAGAATAACAAGAAAAAAAACACTAATTTGAGTTATTTTTTTCACAAAACAGATTTTAAATTCAGTATCAAAAGTAGTAAAATAACATAAACGATTCGTTATACTTTTTCAGTATATGCTATTGTGCAAATACTAATTATAATATTCTCTGTTTTTAACAACTCATTACAGCAAGCCTCTAATGTAGCTCCGGTTGTTATTACATCATCAATTAATAAAACATGTTTATTGGCAAAAAATGAAGTATCAATCAGTTGAAATTTAGTGTTGTTATTTGAAAATCTTTCAAATCGTTGCTTAAGCGTTTGAGTAGTTGATGTTGATGTACGAATTAACAAATCAGGCTGATAAGGAATATCTAGTTCTTTTCCCAGTGTTTTGGCTAATTTGGCAACCTGATTATAACCTCTTTGTTTTTCTTTTAACGGATGTAAAGGTACCGGAATTATACAGTCAACCTCATTAAATAATGATATTTTTTTTAACTCATACGCCATCCATTGGCCTAAATAAACTCCTATTTCTTGTTGATTTTTATATTTTAAATCATTAATTAATTTTTGAGTTATTCCTTGCTTAGTATAATACAGAAAAGAAAACACTTGGTTAATTGGTATTCTTCCGTAAAAAATAGCTTGTAACATTTTTTGAGTTACCTCGTTGTATGTAATAATGGGTAAGTCATGTGCACAGTTTGTACACAGGAATTGTTCTTCCTTTAAAAGATGAGTTGAACAATTAACACATAAAAAAGGATAAAACAGATGAAATATATCTTTTAAAAGTTGCATCTTTACTAGCGAATTTTTTAAGGGAAAGGTACTAAAATTTACAAAATAATATTTTGAATAAAAAAATCAGTTTTTTTAAAGAAGCCGTAAAAAACTACAAAACTTCCGGAACTTTAGTTCCAAGTTCTCGTTATTTAGCAAATAGAATGTTAAACTCAATAGATTTTTCTAAAGCTACGGTAATTGTTGAATTGGGCCCGGGAAACGGCGCTATTACCAAAAGTATTTTAGAAAAAATACAACCTCACACAACCCTGATTTGTTTTGAAATAAACGATGTTTTTTATAATGAACTTAAAGAAATTAACCACGAACAAATAATTTTGATAAAAGATTCTGCCGAAAATATCATAGAACAACTTCAAAAATTAGGGTTTAATGAAGCTGATTATATAGTTTCAAGCTTACCTTTAACTATTATTCCTAAAAAGATATCAACAAATATTTTACAAAAAAGTTATACTATTTTACGTAAAAAAGGACTCTTCATCCAGTACCAATACAGCCTTACTTACTATAAAAAGCTTAAAAAAGTTTTTGGTAAAAATATTACCTTAGATTTCGAAACTTTTAATTTTCCTCCTGCTTTTGTATACAAATGTGCTAAAAAATAGTATTTTAGCGCGGAACACTTTTGTTTACCATAATTTCCCCTTAAGATGGTTGCCAAAAATTTTAAACACAAAGGTTTAATAGCCTTCTTACTCTTTTTAGTAATTCTCATAGGTCTGCTAGCATATCAAAATGCCAGAGACTTTTCGTTATTAAAAAAAGCATTTGATGCTGAAAAGGAAGAGTTAGAAAAGGAACTTGACAACGTAATAGCTGATTATCAAAAGGCAATTAACGAAAACAATGATTTTTCTAATAAACTAGAAGAGCAACTACAAAAAATTGTTTTAATAAGAGACACCATTCACAGGCTAAAAACTTCAAACTATAATTTATTACGAGTTTATAAAAAAAGAATTTCTAATCTAGAAAAAGAAAATAAGCAATTATTAAAAAAGCTTGATTCTGTAAAAGCACTCAATAACAATTTATTTAGTGAAAATGATAGTGTACGAGTAATTTTAACAGAAACAGAAGAATTAAACTCTAAGTTGGTACAAAACAATCAAGCCCTAGAAAAAAAAATAGAATCGGCTGAAGTTTTAGAGGTTTCTGATATTCAAATTCAAGCTATGAAAAAAAGAAGCGGTGGAGAATTAACAACCACATATCGATCATGGAAAACAGATGCTTTTAACATTCAATTTAACTTACTTGAAAATAAAATCATAGATAAAGGTACAATACCTATTCATATACAACTTATAAATCCTAAAAATGAAATTAAAGCCGTAAAAGGCAAGGTGAAATTAAAAAACGGAAAAGCTATTATATATAGTGATGTTATAGAAGCCGATTACTATAATAAACAACTATCAGTTATGTCACTAATAGAAGTAAATAAGAATGAAATGGAAGAAGGAATTTATAAAATAAGAGTATACGTAAACAAAACATTTACAAAAGAATCAACTATAAAATTAAAATAACCCCTTTTAAAATCCCCCCAAATATGAACTCAAACAAATCCAAAAATGCCGTTTTAATTGTTCTATTATTTGCGGTTCTATTCACAACCCTATACAACTTTAAAGTATCGAGTGAAATGGATGACCTTAAAAGTGTTTTTAAACAGGAAAAAGCCGATTTAAAAAATGCTTTAGATGAAATGATTAAAGACTATACCGATGTTGTAGTTAGAAAAAAAAGTCTTTCTAAAAGGTTAAGAATAGAAGTACAAAAAATGAAAGATCTTCGTGACTCTGTAGCTAAATTAGAAGGAAATAATTATGACCTTATTAGACGATATCGAAGTAAAATTGCCAGCTTAGAAAGAGAAAACAGACGACTTTTTATTAAAATAGACTCGTTAAACACCGCTAATGAAGCCTTAGTTCAAGAAAATGTGATTACTAATGAAATTCTTAGCCAAAAAGAAACAATTAACAACGAGCTGACAGAAAAATATAAAAAACTGGAAGCTAAAGTAGCAATTGCTTCAAAAATTGATATCAGTCCTGTTCAAGTGGTAGCCATGAAAGAAAGAAGTAGTGGTAAATTAACCACCACTTCCAGATCAAACAGAACAGATGCTTTTAAAGTTAATTTTGATTTACTGGAAAATCCAATTACTGAATCGGGTAAAAAAATGGTGTATATTCAAATTATTGACGAAAAGAAAAATGTAATTACTCCAAAAGGAAAAACCAATCTTAAAAACGGAGCTAAAATATTATATAGTGATTCTTTAATGGTTAACTACAATAACCGCAGAATGAGTCTAGTATCACTTGTTCTTGTAAATAGGGATGATATTTTAAAAGGGAAATACACTATAAGTGCTTTTGTTGACGGGGTTTATTCAGGCAACTCAATAGTTAGCTTAAGGTAAAAATTAACAGAGAAATTCAATCTAAAAAAGTGAAGACTCTTAAAATCTTCACTTTTTTTTATGTAATTAACAATAGTTTAAAAGCTTATTTTATTTTTGCAAAATGGCAAAACAAGAAGATCAATTTAAAAAGGTAATTTCGCACGCAAAAGAATATGGATATATCTTCCAATCTTCAGAGATTTATGATGGATTAAGTGCGGTATATGATTATGCTCAAAATGGAGTAGAATTAAAGAAAAACATTCGTGACTATTGGTGGAAAGCCATGGTACAAATGCATGAAAATATTGTGGGGATTGATGCCTCAATTCTTATGCACCCAACTACTTGGAAAGCTTCCGGCCACGTTGATGCTTTTAACGATCCTTTAATTGACAATAAAGACAGTAAAAAAAGATACAGAGCCGATGTTTTAGTAGAAGATTACTGTGCTAAAATAGAAGCTAAAATTGACAAAGAAGTTACTAAAGCTCAAAAACGTTTTGGTGAGGCTTTTAATAAAGAAGAATTTGTTACTACTAACGCTCGTGTGTTAGGCTATCAAGAGCAAATAAACACTATTTTAAGCAGATTGGCTAGATCTTTAGAAAATGAAGATTTAGATGATGTGAAAGCTTTGATTGAAGAATTAGAAATTGCAGATCCTTTAACAGGAAGTAAAAACTGGACAGATGTTAAACAGTTTAACTTAATGTTTGGAACACAATTAGGAGCTTCTGCTGAAAACTCAATGCAGGTATATTTACGTCCGGAAACCGCTCAAGGTATCTTTGTTAATTTTTTAAATGTGCAAAAAACTGGGCGTATGAAAATTCCTTTTGGAATTGCGCAAACTGGTAAAGCTTTCCGTAACGAAATTGTTGCTCGTCAGTTTATTTTTAGAATGCGTGAATTTGAGCAAATGGAAATGCAATTTTTTGTGAAACCGGGAACTCAAATGGAATGGTATGAGAAATGGAAAGAAACACGTTTAAAATGGCATTTATCATTAGGAATGGGTGCAGATAATTATCGCTTCCACGACCATGAAAAATTAGCCCATTATGCTGATGCTGCTGCTGACATCGAGTTTAAATTCCCATTCGGATTTAAAGAGTTAGAAGGTATTCATTCTCGTACAGACTTCGATTTAAAAGCACATGAAGAATATTCTGGTAAAAAATTACAATATTTTGATCCGGAAGAAAACACAAGTTATGTGCCATATGTAGTAGAAACTTCTATTGGATTAGATCGTATGTTCCTGGCTGTTTTCTCAAATGCCTTACAAGAAGAAGAACTTGAAAATGACACGACAAGAACCGTATTAAAACTACCGGCAGTTTTAGCTCCTGTAAAAGCAGCTATTTTACCATTAGTTAAAAAAGACGGATTACCTGAAATAGCGCGTAAAATTGTTGACGATTTAAAATGGGATTTCAATGTTTCTTATGATGAGAAAGACGCTGTAGGTCGTCGTTATCGTCGTCAAGATGCCGCAGGAACGCCTTTCTGTATAACTGTAGATCACGAAACATTAGAAAACAATACAGTTACTATTCGTCACAGAGACACTATGGATCAAAAACGCGTTAAAATAGACGATTTAAGGGCTCTTATCAAAGAAGAGGTAGATGTACGTTCGTGGTTACAAAAAATGTAAATACAACTACTTAAAATAAATTTAAAACCTATCTTTAACCGGATAGGTTTTTTGTTTACCTATACCTGCTTTAAAAGTTATTCTTTATATACTATTTTTGTAAAAAATACTCTTATACAACAAAAACATAACCAACAATACATGAAAACAATATTAAAAATATTATTTGCCATTTTTTTACTGTGGATGGCTATTGGAGCTTATTTATTAAACACTCAGCATTCCAAAGCTCAAATTGTAATGGGATTGGGCGTGTTTTTTATGGCTTTCATTTTAATGCCCTTCTTTATTTACTATCGTTATAAAGATGGTAAATATAAAAAGTACATCATAAACTCAAATGAAAAAACAAAAAAGGTTGAAGAATAACTCTTCAACCTTTTAAATTAATTATAACAGAACTTTAAAAAAGTTTCTTCATCCTATAAGTCAGGCGAGTAATTTGTTGGATAGTCTTTTGCTCTTGCTAGACCATTCGTTGCCTTAACAAAGTTAGAGCCGTAAGTTGCATCTATAGCTTCTAAAATTTTATTAGCCATTAAAGCATATCCTCTACCTGTTAAATGTACACCGTCTAAACTAACTAAACCACCAAATACTAAACTTGTATTCATGCTAAATTCATCAAAAATAACTCCGCTTGAAGCTTCTTGTAAAATAGCTTTAAAATCTACTAATGCTAAGCCTTTAGCTGTTGCTACAGAAGTAATGGTAGCATTGTAAGCATCTGTAGCTGTTTTAACTTTACTTGTTTCATCAGCGGTTAACACCCATTTATCTTCAAGAGGAAGTGTTAAACCTTCAACTGAAAACTGACCTGCCAAAGCTTGTGGTAAACCTTTCATCATTAATGCTTCCACATTTGCTGCATTTGGTTTTCCAATTATACTACTACTTGTTAAAACTAATAAATCATTTGCTGTTGCCGGTCTTGTTTGTCCGTAAGTAGTTGCTAATAAATTAGCTACTAATGGAGCTGCCTGAGCCGGTAAACCAAACTGTTGTACAAAAGCAGGGAACTGTGGATTAGCATTTAATGCAGCCTCTATTTTAGGTGCTAAATCAACTAAACTCTCATCTTTAATTACTACAGGGTTTGCTTGATCTGTTTTAAACTCAACAACACGATTTGGTTGGTTAATAGCAGGGTTTGTATAAATAGCATTCAAAGCTCCAAAAACTGTATTTAATGTTGGTAATTGAGCTGCTAAATCGCTATTAGTTCTGGGATCTAACGGATTATGAGGTACTGTTGTAAAGTAAGGTAATGAAGTTACATATGGAACTGTAGCAACTACACCTTTAGCACCTCCGGCAGTTAACGTATTTACCATACCATTAAATACCTGAGCAAATACCATTGGGCTGGTAATATCGTAAGCTCCGTAAGTAGCCGGGTTTAAATTATCTTTTTGATCAACACCTATTCCTCCAGCAATAGCGTACCCTAATACATCATTTCCTCCTATTTCAGATAACGTGAAAAAAGTTGGTTGCTTAGACGCTACTTCTGCAATTACTGTTGATTGTGATGGTGCCATTCTTACAAAATAAGGATTAGCAGTCATCGGATTAGTTAACAATCCTGAAACGGCTCCATAACCGGGAGCTACAAAATGGAAACTTTTTGCTCCGGGAATTCCGTAATTATTAAAACCAGGTGCTCCTGTAGCCGGTGCTCCTACTTGAGTAGTTGGAGTTGCTGATAATCTAACAGGTCCGCTACCATTAAAATATAGTCTTGGTTCTTGAGCTACGCCTGCACTACTTATTAACCCTCCAATATTATCAGCCATTAAAGGTTGACTAAAAGTTCCTCCATTGGCCATTGCAAATTTGCCAGCTAAAATATTAGGGAATGAGTTTTCTTGACCTTTTATAAATAACGCACCGTCAGTAAATCCTGCTGTAAAAGAAGCACCAACAGAAATATATTTGGAAAAATCAGCAGTACCTGCTTCAAGTTTAACTTCCGGAACAGATTCACCAGATATTTCTTTTAAATCGTTATTTACATCACACGCTGTAAGGGTTACTGCTAACCCAAACATCCATATTATATTTTTTTTCATCATCATGTTCATTTTATTAGTTATTAATAGTCCAAGAAATAAAATACTGAGAACCTATAGCACCAACACCAGGAGCACTAAAGTACTCTTTTCCTGTAAGATTAGCTCCTCCTAACTTAAATGTTGATTTCCATTCCGGAACTCTATAATTGATTTGTGCATCAAGAACGGTTCTTGAGTCAATCATAGCATCTAAGAAAGTAGATTCCCATAAGTATTCATCTTGCCATCTAACGTTAACATTAAATCCAAAGTTTTTGAACAACTCTGATTTACCAAACTGAAACTTAACTTTGTGCTCAGGAGTGTTAAATCCGGCTTCAAAATCAGGGTCAGAAGCTTGATCAAAGTTAAAACGAGACCAAGAATAATTCAACCCAATATTAAATCCGTTAAAGATTTTAGTATCTAAACCAATAGTTAAACCGTAAGAACTAATATTTGCTGATGAGTTTGTATACGTTGAAAACACAGCTCTGTCCCCATTTGATAATGCTACTAAAGCTAAAGGCACATTAGCCCCACCAGGTCCAACAGGAGCAGTATCAGACAAGTCTGCTTTTCCGTATAATGGTACAATTACATTTTCATTAGCAATAAAATCTTTATAATCGTTGTAGTAAACACTTAAATCAACACTTATCTTTTCTTTACCTGCCGGCAATACTCCACGATATCCAACTTCGTAAGCTGTAACCTTTTCTGGTCTTACTAACTCTACATTAGCCTTTGTTGGGTTTCCTGCTAATACTGAAGATAAAGAAAATGCATTTTCGTATGCCTCTCTTCCTACAATACCTCTTTCAGCTATACCTGTTAAAGCACTTCCTGTTGGACTTAAAGCAATAGCTCTCGTTGTATACCTATCTAAATTATTAGGTGCAGAACCTACTAAAAATGCTCTACCAGCATCTAACCCAATATACTGATCTTGTGTTGTTGGATTTCTAAAACCTGTTTGAAAAGAAGCTCTGAAGTTATGATCTCTTGTTTCACCTGCTGCATAAGCAATAGAAACTCTTGGAGAAAAATTACCATCAAAATTCTGTGCTTTATCATAACGAATAGATCCTGTTAGTTTTAATCTATCATCCATTAATTTCTTTTGAACCTGAGTATAAACTCCGTACTCATCATAATAAATCGGACCATCATAATCTGTAAAAATAGTTCCTTGAGAGTTTAATGCATACTGACGATACGAACCTCCAAACTGAACTTCAGCCCAATCAATATAATCTCTTAAATTCAAGTTAGCATCTGCATGGTAAAGTTTTGTATTGTCAACAAACTTAGCTCCGGTTGCTAAATTAGGATCATTAATTACTTTATTAAAAGCAGCTTTAAATTCAGGAGTGCCTGGCTCAAATCTACCTCTATCGGCAAATTTTCTTGCTTCAGCATGTGATCCGGTCATAAAATATCTTGTTGCGTATTCGGTAAACCAATCTACATTAGATTTCCATTGTGAATTAATATTTATTGCTGCAAATCTTGTATCGTATGAATCCCCAGCATCTTCATCTGTTATATAACCTCTAACAAAAAAGTTTTTACCACGGAACTCTAATTTATGCTGTTGCATAAAAAAGTTTTTAATACTGTATCTGTTAGTTCCTTGATAAATCGTGTTTCCAACACCTATTTTAGCATTATAAATAATTTCTAAACGATCGTTTCCTAAAGGTCTGTAATGTAATGCTCCGCCAAACTTAACACTTTTAGCTTCGTAATTCATTAAATCAACTTCATTGTATCCTGTTCTGCTTACAGTTCCAATAGCCCCACCAAGGTTTGTTGATACCTCATCCCCGTAAACGTTTAATCCGTCATAATCGTTTTCAGAACCTCTGTCTCCAGGAACATATGTACCTAACTCTCCGTTAGTATTTCTGTAATCTGTTGCATACCATTCAGTACCTTTTAAGAATGAAAAAGTAGCTTTAGCTGCAAATTTGTTATCAAAAGCATGTGCCATTCTGATACTTGCGTCATAAAAACGATTATCTCCGGCAGCTTGTTGACTTGTAATTCCTGTTTTAATCACAGTACTTATACCTTGGCTATCAAACGGACTCTTACTAGTCATAAACATAATACCGTTAAAAGCGTTAGCTCCGTATAATGCTGATGATGCTCCCGGTAATAATTCAACGCTCTTAACATCTAGTTCAGAAAGACCTAATAAATTACCTAAAGCAAAATTTAATGCGGGTGATGAGTTATCCATTCCATCAACTAATTGCATAAAACGTGTGTTTGCAAAAGTTGCAAAACCACGGGTATTAACTGACTTAAATGTTAAACTGTTTGCATTAATATCAACACCTTTTAAATTTTCTAATCCATCAAAAAACGAAGGAGAAGACGTATTTCTGATTTCTCTGATATCCATTCTTTCAACGGTTACCGGTGACTCCATAATACGTTCAGGAGTTCTAGAAGCTGATACAACTACTTCATCTAAAGAAGTTGCATTTTCAGATAAACTAACCTCAACAACTTGGTTATTTTGCGTAATTTCTACTTTTTCAGTTTGGTATCCTATTAATGAAATCTCAAGTGTAAAAGGAGGGTTATCTGTTACTCGTAGTGTAAATTTTCCATCGAAATCTGTAGAAGTTCCAACAGCTTTTCTCGAAACCTTGATATTAGCACCTGGCAGTGGTCCCCCCAGAGTTGCATCATTTACGGTTCCTGTAATAGTTGTCTGAGCAAACATCAAACTACTACATAGCGCAAATGCAACAAGTAATAATCTATTCATCATAATTGTGTAAAATAATTTGTTAACTTAACGCAAAATACGATTTTTTTTGATTTCCAAAATATTTGTGTTAATTTTTATTAAAAAACCCACTAATAACTACTTGTTTTTAACAAAATCTTTACTCCATTTTTTAATTCTGAAATACATTTTCAAAATGTGTATTACATATTGTACATTTGTGAAAATTTTTATTTTACATTGGAAGTAACTCATTCTATTTTTGATTTTGTTCCTACTCAAAAAACATATGTTACCATTGGTACTTTTGATGGGGTACATATAGGACATCAAAAAATTATTAAAAAGCTGGTTGAAGATGCTAAAGCAAACAACAAAAAATCGGTTGTTTTAACGTTTTTTCCTCATCCGAGAATGGTTCTTCAACAAGATGTTTCTATTCAATTAATTAATACCATTAAAGAACGCTCTAAGCAATTAGAACTTTTAGGGCTAGATTATTTAATTATTCATCCTTTTAGCAAAGAGTTTTCCAGATTAACAGCTTTAGATTTTGTTCGTGATATTTTAGTTAATAAACTTAACATTGATAAACTAATTATAGGTTACGATCATCATTTTGGAAAAAACAGAGAGGGAAATATTGAGCAATTAACAGAGTATTCTCATTTATTCGATTTTAAAGTAGAAGAAATTCCGGCACAAGATATTGATGATGTATCGGTTAGTTCTACAAAAATCAGAAAAGCCTTACTTAATGGTGAACTTAAAACAGCTAATAAATACTTAGGATATAATTTTTCTCTTACTGGTAAAGTAGTAACCGGTGAACAGCTAGGTAGCAAAATAGGATTTCCTACAGCTAATATTTCTATTCCTGAAAACTATAAACTCATTCCAAAAACCGGAGCTTACGTAGTAAAATCAACAATTGATAAGCAGTCTTTTTTTGGCATGATGAATATTGGCAACAGACCTACCGTAAACGGAGATCATCAAACTATTGAAATTCACTTTTTTGATTTTAACCTAAATATTTATAAGAAAGAAATAACAGTAGAACTACTTTATTTTTTAAGAGATGAGCAACGATTTAATTCAGTTAATGATTTAAAAATTCAACTGGAAAAAGACAAACAAAATTCGCTGCTTTTTTTAAAAAGTTACGCCAGTTTCTAATCTTAAAATTATTAAGTAATCCCCCCTGATTTCAAATATCTTAGAATTAGCTTTTTGACGTAACCTACGCACAAAGTTAATCCTTTTAAAGTCTTTATAATGACATACTTGTCATTATGTAATCCATATGTTTTTAAGAATTTGTGTCAAAAAAAGAATGATACTGTCAAAAGAGGAGATAACTTTAAAAAAGATTGCCCTTTGTGTAAAGACTTTAAGAGAAGAATACCATATTACTTTAAGTGAGTTTTATATTGATACGGGAATACATTTAGCCAGAATAGAACAAGGAAAAACAAACATAACTATTGCCACCCTTCAGAAAATATGTGATTACTTCAATATTACACTATCTGACTTCTTTATGATGCTTGAAGAAATTTAGTAGATAAAACACATTGCTTAAGTCTATCACTTCTTTTATCTTTGCCTTTCTTAAAAACTAAAAAAATGTTACAGATTCAGTTTATTAGAGAAAACAAACAGACTGTTTTAGATGGGCTTGCAAAGCGTAATTTTGCTAACGCCGAAACAATGATTGAAGAAGTGTTAAACACTGATGAAACCAGGAGAACTACTCAAGTTTCATTAGATAATGTATTGGCTGAATCTAACAAAATATCCAAAGAAATTGGGCAACTTTTTAAATCAGGTGAAGTACAAAAAGCTAATTTGTTAAAAGAGAAAACAGGGCAGTTAAAAGACCAGTCTAAAGAGTTAACAGAAAAGTTAAATGAAGCTTCAGATAAATTACAGGAGTTACTTTATCAAATTCCAAATATTCCGCATGCTTCTGTAGTTCCCGGTAAAAATGAAGAGGATAATGAAGAAATTTTCAAAGAAGGTATTGTACCTGATTTAGGCGACAATGCATTACCTCACTGGGAATTAGCAAAAAAGTATGATATTATAGATTTTGATTTAGGAGCTAAAGTTACCGGTGCCGGTTTCCCTATTTACAAAGGGAAAGGAGCTCGTTTACAACGTGCTTTAATTTCTTATTTCTTAGATAAAAATACCGCTGCAGGATATACAGAGGTACAAGTACCACATTTAATTAATGAAGCCTCTGGTTATGGTACCGGGCAATTACCTGATAAAGAAGGTCAAATGTATCATGTTACTGTTGATGATTTGTATTTAATTCCAACAGCTGAAGTACCTATTACCAATATGTTAAGAGGTGATTTATTACAAGAATCTGATTTACCTAAAGCATATACAGGGTATACTCCTTGTTTTAGAAGAGAAGCAGGAAGTTATGGTGCTCACGTAAGAGGATTAAATCGTTTACATCAATTTGATAAGGTAGAAATTGTTAGAGTAGAACACCCTGAGCGTTCATATGAATCCTTAAATGAAATGGTTGAGCATATCAAAGGAATTTTACGCGAATTAAAATTACCGTATAGAATTCTACGTTTATGTGGTGGTGATACCGGATTTACTGCTGCTTTAACTTTTGATTTTGAGGTGTATTCAACAGCTCAAGAGCGTTGGTTAGAAATAAGTTCTGCTTCAAACTTTGAAACGTTTCAGGCAAACAGGTTAAAATTAAGATTTAAAAATAAAGAAGGAAAAAGTCAGTTAGCACACACTTTAAACGGAAGTTCATTAGCATTACCTCGTGTGTTAGCAGGTATTTTAGAAAACTATCAAACTGAAAACGGAATTAGAATTCCTGAAGTTTTAGTTCCTTATTGCGGTTTTGATTTTATTGATTAATCATATACAATACAAACTATAAACAAAAAGTAAGTTTCTAAGCTGAAACTTACTTTTTTAATTTGCAACCACTGCAACCATTAATCTTTTGTACTTGTTCATTTCTAAAAGAGCTTCAAAATATTGAGGTATTTGGCCATTTTTCATAAACTCATTAGCTCTTTGCCTTGCCATTTCGTATTGTTTTGATAAGTTTTTCATACTACAAATTAATTTAGTTATATTACCCGTAAGACAAAGTTCATGCCAAAAATGTTACAACGGCTTTGATAAAAAACACCTTTTTTAATTAATTTTTAACAAAAATAAGAGGATATTATCTGCCTTAAAAGCGACTAATTATTTGATTATATGTGTTTTTTTAAGAATTTTGTATAACTCATTTTTCTAAACAATCATCATTAAATTTTAATGAAAAAAATTATTACACTTACTCTTATTCTTTTTAGCCTGCTAGGTTATGCTCAGCAAAATACGTATATAATTGCTGAAAATTACTTTAGAAATAGTGAGTATGAAAAAGCTATTCAGCTATATAAAGAGCTTTATCAAAAAAGCCCGTATAATACTACGTATTTAAAAAGGCTAGTTAATTGTTATCAGGAAACAGGTCAATTTGCAATGGTTGATTCTTTGATTACAGAAAAACTAAAACAATTTCCAAAACAAACTTTTTTACTGGTTGTTTTAGGATATAACTATGAACGTCAACAACTAACAGACCAAGCCAATGAGCAATACCAAAAAGCAATAGCATCAATACAAAAAAATGATGGATATGGCAGCCTTATTGCCGGGTTATTTAGAGAATATAGTAAACTGGATTTGGCTATAGATTCATACAATCGTATTATGGAACAAAATCCAAATGCAAATTTTGGTTTTCAATTAGCTCAAATTTATGGCGAGAAAGGTGATTTTGAAAAAATGTTTGAATCTTACATTGATTTAGTTGATAAAAATGAAGGATTTATTAATAATGTTAAGCGATACACAAGTACATACATTAGTGACGATAGTGAAAACGAAAACAATATTTTATTTAAAAAAGCGCTGTTAAGAAAATCTATTAGCAATCCTAAAAACATATGGAATGATCTTTTAGCTTGGTTATTTATCAAACAAAAACAATATCAAAAGGCACTTATTCAACGAAAAGCATTACTTACCCGAGATATTGACAATTTATCATCTATTAAAGAGTTAGGTAAAATTGCCTACGACAATCTTGATTATGAAACCGCCAAAGAATGTTTTGATTTAGTTATAGAAAAAACCAGCTATCCAAGTGATAAGTTTCATTCAATTTACATGAATCTTTTAATTGATATAGCCACCAAACAACCCGATGTTGAAGAAAAATTTCAGAAAATATTTAATGAATACGGTATTAATCAAAGTACTATTTATATTCAATTAGCTTATGCTGATTTTTTAACGTTTAATAAAAACAATCCTGAAAAAGCAGTAACCGTATTAGAAAAAGCGATGGATTTAGCTAGTACAAAATTTGCCAAAGCTTCAGTAAAATTAAAATTAGGTGAAGTATTAGTATTTACTCAAAAGTTTAACAAAGCACTTATCTATTTTTCACAAGTGCAAACACAGTTTAAAAATCATTATTTAGCTCAGGAAGCTCGCTTTAAGGTAGCACAAACCTCCTATTTCAACAACGATTTTAAATGGGCAAAAGCTCAATTAAAAATATTAAAAGGTTCTGCTACACAACTTATTGCGAACGATGCTACTGAACTTTTTTTAACAATTACAGACAATCAACCTTCAGATAGCATTCCAACAGGATTAAAAGAATATGCTAAGGCTGATTTATTAGCGTATCAAAATAAAAATGAAGAAGCTATTGCTATTTTATCAGAAATTATAGTTAATTATAAAAACCAACCAATAGAGGATGAAGCCCTTTACAAACAAGCTCAATTGTTTGTAAAACAAAAACAATATGATAAAGCTATTCATAATTATGAAAAAGTATTGCAATTAAATCCGGAAGGCATTTTAGTAGATAATAGTCTTTATGAATTAGCTGAATTATACAATAACGAATTAAATAACCCTCAAAAAGCTTCTGAATACTACCAAAAGATTATTTTTGACCACGCTTCGAGTATCTATTTAGTAGATGCCCGAAGAAAATTTAGGAAATTAAGAGGAGACGATATTTAATTAAACCAATATACCGTTTTATAGATAAAACAAGTAGTATCTATAATCAACACATTATCACATTAAAATTATGTATATATACAACGTAACAGTTAATATAGATGAAAGTATTCATGCTGAATGGTTAGTTTGGATTGAAAATCATATTCCGGAGGTTTTGGCTACCGGGCATTTTATTAGCGCAAAAATGACACAAGTTTTAGTTGAAGAAGAAATGGGAGGTATTACCTATTCAATTCAGTATACTGCTAAAACAAAAGAAGATCTTGAAAATTATTATAAATACGATGCTGATAAACTTCGAGGTGATGGTATGAAAAAATTTGCTGATAAAATGTTAGCTTTTAGAACTGAACTTAAAGTAATTAATGAATTTTATCCTATCGCAAATAACAACTAACCTTATTTTGTATTTTTTATTAGTAAGTAAAACCCCAGTGTATGACCGTAAGAGCTAAAAAACATTTAGGACAGCATTTTTTAACGGATGAAAATATTGCTAAAAAAATTGCTGACTCTTTAACCGAAGTTGGTTATGAAAATGTTCTGGAGATTGGTCCGGGAATGGGGGTATTAACTAAGTACTTACTTGAGAAAAAACCTAAAGTCACGGTAATGGAACTAGATTCGGAGTCTGTTACCTACTTACAAGACATTTTTCCTGTAGAACACATTAAGCTAAACACCACAGCTGAAAAGTTCACCATTATTGAAGGTGATTTTTTAAAACAAGATTTAAGTAAAATATGTAATGGTAAACCTTTTGCCATTATAGGTAACTTTCCGTATAATATTTCATCACAAATTGTATTTAAGGCTATAGAAAACCGCGAATTGGTACCGGAATTTTCAGGAATGTTTCAAAAAGAAGTGGCTGAACGTATTGCAGAAAAAGAGGGTAGTAAAACCTACGGAATTTTATCTGTACTTACGCAGGCTTTTTATGATGCAGAATACTTATTTACAGTTCCTCCTTCTGTTTTTAATCCTCCGCCAAAAGTTGATTCAGGCGTTATCAGACTTATCCGAAAAGAAAACTATACGCTTCCGGTAGATGAAGCTCTATTTTTTAAAGTGGTAAAAACCGCTTTTAATCAACGAAGAAAAATGCTTCGTTCCAGTTTAAAATCCTTGAATATTTCGGTTACATTAAAAGAAGACCCTATATTTGCGATGCGTCCCGAACAGTTATCGGTACAAGACTTTATAAACTTAACGTCTAAAATCGCAAACGATGGCATTAGAAATCACTAAAGAACTTATTGAAAATGTACAAGAACTAATTAAAAGTCAAAAAGACACTGCTCTTTCTGAACTTTTCTTAGAAGTACATCATGCCGATATTGCTGAAGTTTTAGATGAGCTTTCTTTTGATGACGCTGTATATATAATTCGTTTACTAGATTCTGAAACCACTTCTGAAGTGCTATTAGAAGTAGATGAAGAAGTAAGAGAGAAAATTTTTGAGCGTTTATCTGCTAAAGAAATTGCCGAAGAAATTGATGAACTTGATACGGATGATGCGGCTGACGTAATTGCTGAACTTCCTGAAGATCGAAAACAGGAGGTAATTCAGAAAATAGAAGACAAAGAGCATGCTAAAGAAATTGTTGAACTTTTACGTTATGATGAAGATACCGCCGGTGGATTAATGGCTAAAGAGTTAGTAAAAGTTAACGAAAATTGGAATGTTTTAACCTGTGTAAAAGAAATGCGTCAACAAGCAGAAGAAGTTACCAGAGTGCATTCTATTTATGTTGTTGACAACGATGGAAAATTAAAAGGTCGTTTGTCTTTAAAAGATCTTTTAATGGCTTCTACGCGTTCTAAAATTGCAGATGTATACATTCCAAAGGTTGATTTTGTAAACGTACATGATAAAGCAGAAGATGTTGCCAATGTAATGCGTAAATATGACTTAGAAGCTATTCCCGTTGTAGATGAGTTGGGTGTTTTGGCCGGTAGAATTACCATTGATGATATTGTTGATGTTATTAAAGAAGAAGCTGACAAAGATTATCAGTTAGCGGCAGGTATTACTCAAGATGTAGATTCTGAAGATGGTATTTTAAATTTAACCAAAGCACGTTTACCTTGGCTTTTTTTAGGTATGGTTGGTGGATTAAGTGCCGCCAGTATCATGGGAATCTTTCAGGATGCCATGGAAAAAAGCCCTATTCTTTTTTTATTTACACCTTTAATTGCTGCAATGGCAGGTAATGTGGGAGTACAATCATCTGCAATTATAGTACAAGGATTAGCCAACGATGGTATTAAAGGAACTATATGGAATCGCTTATTAAAAGAGGTTTCATTAGCCATGCTTAACGGAGCAATTCTGGCTCTTTTATTATTTTTATTTGTTTGGATAACCAAAGGTAACTTTCAAGTAGCCATAGCTATTGCTATTTCTTTATTTTCGGTAATTATCGTAGCAGGTTTGGTGGGTACTTCTATACCTTTAGTGTTAGACAAATACGGTATAGATCCGGCTATTGCTACCGGTCCTTTCATAACTACAAGTAATGATATTTTCGGAATTCTAATTTATTTTAGTATTGCCAAAATAATTATTGGCTTTTAGTAGTTTTTTCTACTGAATCTATCAAAGTATCTATTTTGTCTTTAGGAATAAATCCTTTCAGCATTAAAATAGCTCCAAAAACGATTAATAAAATTCCCATTCCTCTTTTAATACGGTAAATTACAACAGGTGTTAATTTACTTTTAAGTTGTTTAGCTAATAAAACTTTAATTAAATCGGTAAAAGCATACCCTGAAATTACGGTAACAAAATACCAAAATATAGCGTTAGGATTCATATTAAGAGTAGGTCCTACCATTACCATAATAGCTAACCAACCTGCCAGCACTCCGATATTTATAAAATTGAGAAAAAAACCGTTTAAAAAAAGCTTAAAATAGTTATTGGCTTTAGGTACCTCAACCTGACTTTCATCTACTTCTTTTTTATTGTTTTTATCTATATATGTAATTATTCCATAAACAATAAGAACAAGTCCCCCAATTAAAAATAATCGAGGGTCATCTTTTATTTCTTCTAACAAACTTCTACTTCCATAATAGGCTATAAGAATAAATGAAATATCTCCTAATACTACTCCTAAATCAAATGCTATTGCAGCCCTGGCTCCTTTTAAAATACTTGTTTTTATTAGCATAAAAAAAACAGGTCCAATCATAAAAGCCATAAATACTCCAATAAGAAAAGCATCTTTTAACGTGTAAAAATCCATTAGCTATTTTTGTCTATATTATTTTTTAAACTTCATCATAATCAATTGCAATAGTTGGAGTAGTTGGGTGTGCCATACAGGTTAAAATTAACCCTTCTTCTAATTCATCATCAGTTAAAATTGAATTTTTAGTCATAACCGCCTTACCTTCTGTAACTTTAGCTATACAGCTACTACATACTCCTCCTTGGCAAGAATAAGGAGCGTCTAGCTTATTACGTAAACTGGCAGCTAAAATAGTATCGGTTTGTTTCATATCAAATGTAATCTCTTCATCATCCAACATAACCGTTATCTGGGTAATTCCATCTTTAATTTTATCGGTATTTTCTTCCGAAGCAGAAGTTGTAAACAACTCAAAATGAATTGCATCTTTTGTTAACCCGTTTTCTTGCAATGTTTCAGAAACTATATGAATCATTTCTTCCGGTCCACATAAAAATGCCCCGTCAAAAGTGATTTCTTTGTATCTATTTTTTACAAAATAATTTACATGTCCTTTATCTATTCTACCATATAAAGCGTCTTCATTGCGCTCTCTACTAAATACATAATGTAGTTTAAATTGATGAGGGTACTTTCCCTGCAACTCATTTAATTGATGGTAAAAAATAGTATCAGCTACACTTTTATTTCCGTATATCAATGTAAACGTTGCGTCTGAATTTTCTAAAACAGCACTAATCATTGACAATACAGGTGTAATACCACTACCTGCTGCAAACCCTATGTAATTTTTTCCATTAGCCGGAGTTAAAACAAACTTACCTTCCGGTGCTGTTACTTCTAACTCATCTCCAACAGATAATTCTGTGGTTGCATAGGTTGAAAATATACCCTTCTCAACCGCTTTTACAGCTACTTTTAACTCTCCACTATTAGGAGAGGAACAAATTGAATACGCTCTTCTAACTTCTTCTCCTTTAATTTCTTTTTTTAACGTTACGTATTGCCCGGCTACAAATGAGAAAGTTTCTTTTATAGATGCCGGTATGGTGAACAAAATAGAAACAGCATCTTCCGTTTCTTTATTTATTTCTTGTATTGATAGTGTATAGAATTTCGTCATTTCGTAAGTAATATTCTGCAAAAATAGCAAACTAAAAACGAACCAAAGGTTAGAGTTTTTATAAAATAATACCTAAGAATTTTATACATAAGAAAATTATGTATATATTTGACTCGAATTTAATTAATATGGAATTGAAAAATGGGTAACCAAAAATTATATAAAGGTTCATTGCAGACCATCATTTTAAAATTGCTTGCACAAAATGATAAAATGTATGGCTATGAAATTACGCAGAAGGTTAAAGAATTAACCAAGGGAGAATTGCAGATTACGGAAGGCGCATTGTATCCTGCTTTGCACAAATTGGAAGCTGATGGACTATTGGATGTAGAAGTTGCAAAAGTAGGAAACAGGCTGCGCAAGTACTACAAACTAACAGAAAACGGAACTAAAGAAACCGTAAATAGAATAGCCCAAATGCAAGACTTTTTACAAACCATGCAACAGTTGGTAAATCCAAAGTTTAGTTTAGAATAATTTTTTCAGGCTATGGAACTTACTCAAGAACAAATACAAAGAATAGAAAAGTATTTACAAGCCAAAGGAATTAAATACGTTGATTTTAAATATGAAGTTTTAGATCATATAATTACTGAAATTGAAACATTACTCAATAGTGGTCATTATGATTTTGAAACTGCTTTTACTTTAACAACCAATAAATGGAATTCACAACTTCGAAAAACAACAAGTTGGATTTTTGGATTGGCTTTCGCTGCCCCGGAAATAGTAATTCAAAAGGCTATAAAGGTTTTTAAACCTTTTTATTTTTACATGGTGCTTATTTCTTTTTTAATTCCGTTTTTATTCAGCTTTTTAAATTTTCAAATTTCTGAAGAAACAGCAGCTATTTTAGCTGTTAATTTAAAAATTATCACTGTTTTGTTAGCTGCAATGTGGCTTATTATTTTTGTTACAACCAGTTTAGATCAACGTAAAACCATATACAGTTTTATTATAAAAACTCAGTTTATAGTTGTTTTTTATATTCCTTTAATATTGATAACTGATACTCGTGATTATCTTAAAAATGGCTTAACTACAACTTTATTCTTAGCTTTTACTTTTATTTTCATTTCTACAGTTTATTTTTATAAGAAACATCTAACAGAAAAAACAAAATATGCAACTAACTAATCAACATATTGATCAATTGTACCTCTTTACACGTCAACATTTTGTTGAGCATTTCGATGTTCAAACTGAACTAGTTGATCATTTAGCCAATGATATAGAACATATTTGTAAAGAAAATCCGACATTTACTTTTGAACAAGCCAGAGATAAAGCGTTTAAAAAATTTGGTGTTTTTGGATTTATGGGAGTTGTTGAAGAAAAACAGAAGCAACTTGGAAGAAAGTATAGAAAAATCTTATGGAAACACAGCAAAGAATGGTTTAGACTTCCTAAGATAGTGCTTACTATAAGTATTTTCTTATTTTACTATTATTGTTTACAATTCAAGATAGGGATATACTTACTAGGTATGTCACTAGCTTTTTTAGCGGTTATTGATTTATATAAAATTATAAAACTTAAAAAAGAGTTTCACAAACGTTTAAAAAACAATGGTAAAAAATGGTTGCTGGAAGACTACATATATAACGTAGCTAGTTTTGGTGGAATTATGGTCGCTTCTAATCTTCCTCAATTTTTAAGTCAAACAATAAACACAACTCCTTCGGGTTTTATTTCTGTTCTTATTGCTTTACTTATTACTATTACCATACTATACACCTATGTAACCATCGTTGTTATTCCTAAAAAAGCTGAGAAATTACTAGAGGATCATTATCCGGAGTATACGCTGATAAACTAATTTTTAAAACTATTTAACATAATTAGAAGGTTACTTTTTTCCTTCAACAACAATAACAATTTCCCCTTTTGGGGGCTTAGCTGTGAAATATGATAGTACTTCTTTTACAACTCCTCGTTTGGTTTCTTCAAATAATTTGGTTAATTCTCTAGAAACGGATATTTGACGGTCTTCCCCAAAATAAGTAGAAAAATCTGCCAACGTTTTTAATAATTTATGAGGACTTTCATAAAAAATCATCGTTCTTGTTTCATCAGCAAGAAACTTTAATCGCGTTTGTCTACCTTTTTTAACCGGTAAAAATCCTTCAAAAACAAACTTATCATTTGGTAAACCAGAATTAACAAGAGCAGGAACGAAAGCAGTTGCCCCTGGTAAACACTCTATATCAATACCTTGTTGAATACAAGCTCTTGACAATAAAAACCCGGGATCAGAAATTGCAGGAGTACCGGCATCAGAAATTAAAGCAAATGTTTCTCCACCTTGTATACGTTTAATAATTACCTCAACCGTTTTATGCTCATTATGCATATGATGCGATTGCATAGGGGTTGTAATTTCAAAATGCTTTAATAATTTACCACTGGTTCGGGTATCTTCAGCTAAAATAACATCAACTTCCTGTAGCACTTTTATAGCTCTGAAAGTCATGTCTTCTAAATTTCCGATTGGAGTAGGTACTATGTATAATTTGCTCATACTACAAAACTACAAAGTTTTACTCTTTCCGTAAGGTTATATAAAGCTTTTTGTACATTTGTTTTCATGTCAGAAAATCTATTACATTCTATTAAATATCCATCAGATTTACGTGAGTTATCTATGAATGAACTTCCTAAAATAGCCAAGGAATTACGTGACTTTATAATTGATGTTGTTGCTACTAAAGAAGGGCATTTAGGTGCCAGTTTAGGTGTTATTGAACTGACTATTGCTTTACATTATATCTTTGATACCCCAAATGATTTATTGGTTTGGGATGTTGGCCACCAAGCATACGGACATAAAATTTTAACCGGAAGAAAAGATATTTTTCACACCAATCGCCAGTTAGGAGGAATTTCCGGGTTTCCAAAACGTAGTGAAAGTGAATTTGACACCTTTGGTGTAGGACATTCTTCTACGTCAATTTCAGCTGCTTTAGGAATGGCCATAGCCTCTAAACTTCAAAGGAAGAGTAAACATCATATTGCTGTTATTGGCGATGCTTCTATTGCCAGCGGTATGGCTTTTGAGGCTTTGAACCATGCAGGAGATACCGATGCTAATTTATTAGTTATTTTAAATGACAATGCTATAGGTATTGATCCTTCTGTAGGGGCTTTAAAAGATTATTTAACACGAATAAAATCTACGCGAAACGATATTGAACAACACAATATTTTTGAAGCTTTAAATTTTGATTATTCCGGACCTATTGACGGACATAATTTTGAAGAATTACTCCGTGAATTAGAAAGGTTAAAAAGGATAAACGGCCCTAAATTTTTACATGTAATTACCACTAAAGGAAAAGGATTACGCCAAGCAGAAGAAAATCAAGTAAAATATCACGCTCCTGGAAAATTTGATAAAATTTCTGGTGATGTACTTCCTAAAGAGCAAAGTGAATTTACTAAGTTTCAAGATGTATTTGGAAAAACACTGGTTGAGTTGGCTCAGCTTAATACTAAAATAGTAGGAATTACGCCTGCCATGTTAACAGGAAGTTCAATGAAGTTTATGTTAGATACATTTCCTGAACGAACTTTTGATGTTGGAATAGCCGAACAACATGCCGTTACCTTAGCAGCAGGTATGGCTACACAAAATCTTATCCCTTTTTGTAACATTTATTCTACGTTTCTCCAAAGAGCTTATGATCAAATTATTCATGATGTAGCTTTACAAAATTTACCGGTAATTTTTTGTTTAGACAGAGCCGGATTAGTAGGAGAAGATGGCGCTACACACCACGGTGTTTTTGACATGGCTTATTTGAGATGCATTCCTAATCTTATTGTTTTTGCACCAAGAAATGAAATAGAATTACGTAATATCTTATATACCGCCCAATTAGGATTAAAACAACCCATTGCTATTAGATATCCAAGAGGAAAAGGAAAAATTTCTAATTGGGAATTACCTTTTTCTAAAATTGAAACTGGAAAAGGAACTGTTTTAAAAGAAGGAAATAAAATTGCTATCCTTTCTGTAGGTACAATTGCCAATAATGTATCTGATGCTTTAAAAGCAATAGAAAACAAAGAGGCTATTGCTCATTATGATATGCGCTTTATTAAACCTTTAGATTTTGAACTTCTTAAAACTATCTTTACTAAGTTTAATCAAATTATTACTATTGAAGACGGAACAGTCATTGGCGGATTTGGGAGTGCCATTTTAGAAGCTGCTACCCAGTATGAATATAGTGGTCATATAGAAATTTTAGGCATACCTGATACGTTTATTCACCACGGCACAGTTGATGAACTTCAAAAACAATGCGGTATTGATGTTCAAAGTATTCTAAACAAAGTAACCTATTATTTATTTAATGTATAAATAAAAAGTGCGGGGCTTTATTCCCGCACTTCTCTTCTATTTTTACTTTATCCGTTTTTTATTTTTTCATAAATTTCTGTGATAGCTTTTTCTCTCCAGTAGTATTGAATACCTCAATGATATAAACTCCTCCACCTGAAATAGTAGATATATCTATTGAGTTGTTAATTATAGGAGTCTTTATTACTTCTTTTCCGGTTAAGTCAATAATTTTCGCTGTCCATAAAACAGTACTTTTTTTACTTCCTTTAATATAAACTCTATCAACTGCAGGATTTGGAAATAATGTTAGTATTGATATTTCTTCTTGACTTTCCTTTTTATTTACTGTTGATCTTGCAGAAGTTAAACATACTTCTTTTGTTTCAGTAGATCCAAAGCTTCCTCCTGATGCTAGAGTTTGATTGTTGGCTCCGGTTATTTTATAGGAACCATTTCCGTAGCTACAGCAAATACCGTCACCATACGTATCATTAATTGTAAAGTTATAACATCCAATTGGTAAACATTCTGTTACGGTAATAGTTTCTCCGTTACCTTGATTATAGCTTCCTCCACTCATTACTGTTTCACCACTAGAATTCTTTAATGTCCATGATGTCTCACTCGAAAATTTATCAAAAACCAGAGTTACAGAAATATCTTCACATGTTGGTGTTTCTCCGTTATTACCTCCGCCGGAAGTAGCAGTAGTATAAGTAACAATTAATTTAGGAGCGCCGCTAGTGCTACCATCATAAGACTCTGCTGTTCGTTCTCCTGTTCCGGAAATATAGAACATCATTGAGTTCCCCGAAATCCAATCCGTTTTATTTACCACATGTTGTACTAAAGCTTTTAAATCCGGCGTTCTTTGAGCTGTCCCGGAAGCACCAACAGAATTCCATTCACTCGGACTCCAAGCTACAGACTGATTATAATATAATCGAGAAGTGATGTTATAACTTTGCGTTGTAATATCCGGTGCGTTTGATGCATCTTGCACTTTTATTGCTAATGAAGTAGCTCCTGAATTAGTTTCATCAGTTGTAAATTGAATATATGCATTGGTTATAGTTGCATTGGTTGGAATAGTTAAGTTTCTAAATAACATTCCTATATGTTGATTTCCTTTTGAAGTGCCATCGTAAACCAATTCTA
Organism: Tenacibaculum sp. TC6; assembly: GCF_050606265.1. Lineage (NCBI taxonomy): Bacteria > Pseudomonadati > Bacteroidota > Flavobacteriia > Flavobacteriales > Flavobacteriaceae > Tenacibaculum > Tenacibaculum sp. TC6. The sequence continues at coordinate 30,216 of NZ_JBOCUK010000009.1, forward strand.
GATCTGAACTATTCATGTACATGGTTCCGGATGATTGGTATTCTTCAGCATCATCATTTGTTCCACTAACTATTGAAGTAATTGTTTCTGAAATACTACCAACATAAATTGTTATTTCTTCTGATGTTGTTTCATTACCTTCATTATCTTTAGCTATCGCCTTAATTTTATAAGATTGATTGTTCACGGTAGGAGTCCAATTGTAAGAGTATGGAGCACTAGAATCTGTTCCTATTAAAGAGTTATTTACATAAAAACTTACGCTTGCAATATTACCATCACTATCTGAGGCAGAAGCCGATAGTGAAATAGCTGTATTTACTGTATGAGAGGAACCATTTGAAGGACTTGTAATAGAAACTTCAGGGAAACTAACATTGTTTTTAACTATTGTAATTACACTACCGTTAGAAGGATTCCAAATGTCTAAGTTTGTAGGAATGGTAAACGGGTTAGCATTAGAAACAGAGCCTACACTACTTGCATTATCAACTTTTATTGTTCGTATTTCTATTTTAGATTCTTCAACAAAAATCCACTTAAATTGGTTAAATGTACCGGCATTTCTCGTCCAGTTTTTAGAATCGTCTGACGAGCGTAACGGAGCTCCCCAGCATCCTTCTCCAACATAAACTGTTCCGCTAACATCATCTCTTATAAAACCTTCATCACAACCAGTTCCTCCAGAACACGGTTTCATTGGCCAAGTAGATTTTACAGTATGAGAATCTGATTCAAATACTAAATTCACTCCTTTATCATAAAATAACTGAGCCCAATTTGAATACTCATCATTTCCTTCAGATTTTGAAGACACATGAGGACGCATTGGTTTGTGATATTGTGCCGATTTCCAAACAGACGTATTAGCATTTAATTGCTGACTTAACCATGAATATTGATTTCCTCCGGCAGAAATTTCAGAGTTTAAGGTATAAATTGTGTATAAATTGTTTCCGAAAGTAATATCATAATATACATTAGTTGAAGGAACATTGAAAAGGTGATAAATACTATTATTAGACCCTTCATGATTTCCTCTGGTAGGAACTATCGGAAACATTCTTCCGTCACTAGCGGTTGTATCTTGCCAATCATTAAACCAATCTTGCCATTCAGCATCAGAATCTCCATTGGTCATATCACCACCAAAAAAGACTGCTGTTGGTTTTAATTTAGAAACTAATAGGTTGGCGTTTTTTCTTGGAGTTCTGTTATTTCTCGAATCTCCACCGGCAATAAATGACATTTTTTGATTGGTACTAGGGGCAGTTTTAAACCAAAATCGGCTACTAGTTCCCTGACTATCTCTAATCACAAAGTAATAATTAGTATCAGGTGTTAAACCTGTTAGTTTAGCAAAGGTGTTATTCATTCCTTTATAAGAAACTGATCGATCTACAGTTTTTGAATTTGGATAACTTGACCAATTAGTTCCGTAATCAGTTGTACCGTAATATACTGTTGGACTTGTTCCGGAAATTTGATTCCATCCAATCATAATAGTTGTTGCCGGATTATCTGTAATAATTAAACGATATTTGTCACTGGACGCATACGTACTAATAACCGCAAATAGCAGCAATCTCAAAATTGTGTTTTTCATTTTTAGGAGTTTAGGTTTAGTTTTTATTAAATTTGTGTTTTTTAACAAAATTATAGTATAAATTTCATTTATTTTACATTTTAATTAAAATAATAATTGATTTTTTACTAATTTTTTATTGATTTAATACTTAATTTTTTCGATAATTATGTATTTTTTTTGTTATTAATTTCTTATCTAAAGATTATATTTTATGAATAACACAACTCTTCTTAAAATTTTAAAACTAAGTTCTTTCTTTATCTTTTTGGGTAGAGCTTACCAACATTTATTTTGGGATGCTCCGTATAGAAGTTTTTTCTGGGATCAAAAATTATTAGAGCCTATCATTAATTTCGTTTTTGATACTTCATGGCAATCTTATGTTACCAATTTAAATACAGATTATGCTATTCAGATTCTAACAAGGTCTATTGGAGTTTTATATGCAGTATGTGCCGTTATTTCAATTACTATAGATGAAAACTCTAAAAAATGGGAGCAACGTATTTTAAAGTTAGGCTCTGTAAGTTTGGTTTTATTAGCATTAATGATTACCAAAGAAAAGTTTTATCATTTAGTTATGTTCTTTGAGCATACTATCCAATTTGGTGTTCCTATTGCTTTAATTTACTTTTTAAAACATAAAAATACACCTCAGCTACTTTTCTACTTAAAAGTATTTATTGCATTAACATTTACATGTCATGGAATGTATGCTATAGGTGTTTTTTATCCTCTTCCGGGCAATTTTGTAACCATGACATTAAATATATTACCAATTAGTGAAAACCTTGCTAAAAACCTATTATTTACTGCCGGTATTTTAGATTTTATAATTGCTGTTGCTATATTTATACCTAAGATATCAAAAGCAGCTTTATTGTATGCTGCCTTTTGGGGGTTTATAACAGCATTTGCCAGAATAGCTAGTGGATTACATTATGATATTTCGCTAAGTATTTTCCATCAATATCTATATTTAGTGATTTATCGATTACCTCACGGAATTATCCCTTTATTAGTTTATCTATATCTTGCTAAAAAAGAAATAAAAGATACTAAGACTTCTAACACTCTAATTTCCGGTTTAATATAGCTGGAAATAGTATATAAAAAAAGCGAACCAAATTTGGTTCGCTTTTTTTATATAGAGTTATTTTTTCTCTTAGTTGTTCAATGCTTCTGCACCTCCAACGATTTCTAAGATCTCGTTAGTAATTGCAGCCTGACGAGCTTTGTTATATGTTAATAATAAGTCGTCACGTAATTCCTTAGCATTATCAGTTGCTTTATGCATTGCAGTCATACGAGCACCGTGTTCGGCAGCAAATGAATCACGAATTGCTTTATATAACTGAGTTTTTAATGATTTTGGAATTAATTCTAAAACAATTTTCTCTTTTGAAGGTTCAAAAATATAATCTAAGTTAACATTTGCGTCCCCTTCAATTGGTTTGATAGGTAAAAATTGTTCTACTTGTACTTCTTGAGTTGCAGCGTTTTTAAATCTATTGTAAATAAGTTCGATTTTATCATACGCTCCATCTACATATAAATTCATTAACTTTTCAGCAACATTAGATACATTATCAAAAGTTAAATCGTCAAAAATATCATTTCTGCTTTCAATAACTGTATAGTCTTTTGATAAAATATCATTTCCTTTTTTACCAATTGTTAGTAAATCTACAGTAACTCCTTTATATTTTCCTTGAATAGTTCTAACGGTTTCTTTAATAACTGAAGAGTTAAAACCGCCACATAAACCCCTGTTTGAAGTTACAGCAACTAACAATACTTTGTTTACTTCTCTTTGAGTAGAATAAGCTCCACCTGCATCGCTATCTAAAGTAGCACTAAGGCTTTGCAATAATTCAGTAAGCTTAGATGAATACGGACGCATTGCTGTAATTGCATCTTGAGCTTTTTTCAACTTTGCAGCTGATACCATTTTCATGGCAGAAGTAATCTGCATTGTTGATCCGATAGAAGTAATTCTGTTACGTATTTCTTTTAAGTTTGCCATACTAATAGTTATTGAGCATTAAGTATTAAGTATATACCTCAATACTTAATGCTAGAATATGTTATTAAGCTGAAAATTTAGCTGAAATTTCTTTAGCAGCATCTTCTAACACAGCAATTGCTTCGTCAGTTAATTTTCCTGCTTTTAAAGCATCTAGTGTATCTCTATGCTTTGCATTTAAATACTGTAAAAAGTCTTTTTCAAACTCTTTTACTTTATTAACCGGTACATTTCTTAATAAGTTTTTAGAACCAGCATAGATAATTGCAACCTGATCTTCAACAGTAAAAGGATCTCCTTGTTTTTGTTTTAAGATCTCAACGTTACGCTTACCTTTTTCAATTACGTTCATAGTAGCTGCATCTAAATCAGAACCAAACTTAGCAAACGCTTCTAATTCACGGTATTGAGCTTGATCTAATTTTAAAGTACCTGATACTTTTTTCATTGATTTAATTTGAGCAGATCCTCCAACACGTGATACAGAAATACCTACGTTAATTGCAGGACGAACTCCTGAGTTGAATAAATCAGACTCTAAGAATATCTGTCCGTCAGTAATCGAAATTACGTTTGTTGGAATATATGCAGAAACGTCTCCCGCTTGCGTTTCAATGATTGGTAATGCAGTTAATGATCCACCTCCTTTAACTTTACCTTTCAATGATTCAGGTAAGTCGTTCATTTCAGCAGCAATAGCATCATCGTTGATCACTTTAGCAGCACGCTCTAATAATCTTGAGTGTAAATAGAATACGTCTCCAGGATACGCCTCACGTCCCGGTGGACGACGTAATAATAAAGATACCTCACGGTAAGCTACCGCTTGTTTAGATAAATCATCATAAACAATTAAAGCCGGTCTACCAGTATCACGGAAATATTCTCCGATAGCAGCTCCTGCGAAAGGTGCATATACCTGCATTGGAGCAGGGTCAGATGCGTTAGCAGCAACAATAGTTGTATAAGCTAAAGCTCCTTTTTCTTCTAACATATTAGCAATTGCAGCTACTGTAGATCCTTTTTGACCTATGGCTACATAGATACAATATACAGGCTCTCCTGCATCGTAAAATTCTCTTTGATTTAAGATCGTATCAATGGCAACTGTTGATTTACCAGTTTGACGGTCACCGATGATTAACTCACGTTGTCCACGTCCAATAGGAATCATAGCATCTACAGATTTAATACCTGTTTGCATTGGCTCGTTTACTGGTTGACGATAGATAACTCCAGGAGCTTTACGCTCTAATGGCATTTCAAAAGTTTCCCCTTCGATTGGTCCTTTACCATCAATTGGGTTTCCTAAGGTATCTACTACACGACCAACAATTCCTTCTCCTACTTTTAAAGAAGCAATTCTTTCTGTACGTTTTACTGTAGATCCTTCTTTAATACCTGTTGAAGGCCCTAATAATACTACCCCAACATTATCTTCTTCTAAGTTTAATACGATTCCTTCTAAAGCGTTATCAAACTCTACTAACTCTCCGTATTGTACATTAGATAAACCGTATACACGAGCAATACCATCACCCACTTGTAATACAGTTCCTACTTCATTTAACGTAGCTTTCGCTTCGAAATTCGTTAATTGTTCCTTTAAAATTGCTGATACTTCAGCTGGTTTAATTGCTGCCATCTTTTTTTATTTTAGACTTCAGAGGTAAGAGAACTAACCCACACCTCACATTCTTTCTTTATAAAAAATTAAATTTTTGGAATGTAATGACTATTGTCAAATTCTCTTCTTAACTCATTAAATTGGTTAGAAATACTTGCATCATATTGCACGTCTCCAACACGTAATATAAAACCTCCTAAAATCTCCGGGTTTACTATACTTTCAATACTAGTTTTATTCCCAGTAAGCTCCTCGATTTTAGCTAATATCTTTACTTCTAACTCTTTTGTTAAAGGCACTGCGGTAGTAACCTTTGCTACTTGCATGCTTTTGTGATGATCGTAAATTACAGCGTATTGCTTTGCAATTGGCTCTAACATAATCATACGTTTATTTTCTGCTAATAAATTAAATAAACCTTTAACTATGTTATTTACTTTATCTCCAAAAAGAGCAGCTAATACTTTACGTTTATCTGCTGCTTTTATTATTGGACTCTTAAGCATGGCATTTAAATCGTCACTTTCAGCAATAGTTTCTGCGATTAATTTCATGTTATCATTAACCTCAGCGTCTTTACCTGATTGAACAGCTAAATTTAATATTGCCTTTGCGTAACGTAATGCTGGTCTTGCTTCTTTCATTGAATGATTAGTTTAAAGTAACTTCTTCTAACATTCCTTCAACAAGCTTAATTTGTTCGTCTTGTGAAGCTAATTCTTTTTTTACAACTGTTTGAGCTATACCAATTGATAACTCAGCAACTTGTTTCTTTACATGTGCTAAAGCCGCTTGTTTTTCTTGCTCAATTGAAACTTTTGCGTTTTCAATTAATTTAGCAGCTTCTTCTGAAGCTTCTGATTTAGCCTCTGCAACAATTTTTTCTTTTATTTCACGAGCTTCTTTTAACATGCTATCTCTTTCTGCTCTTGCTTCTTTTAATAATCTATCGTTATCAGCTTGTAAGTTTTGCATTTCTTTCTTTGCAGCTTCAGCAGCGTCTAATGCATTTTGAATACCTTCTTCACGCTCTGTTAACGCGTTCATTATTGGTTTCCAAGCAAATTTTATCATTAAAAAAAGTATAATTACTAAAATTAATGCTTGCATGAAAAACAATCCCGGAGAAAAATCATTTAATAACTGATCCATTATATATCTAATTTATTCTTTTTTAAAAATTCTTTTTGTTTAATTTTAAAACATTTCCTGTAACCAACCGTTACAGGAAATGTTTACTTTTTAAATTTTTTCGGAAATTATTTCCCTAAGATTAATGCACCAAATGCTAAACCTTCTAATAATGCTCCGATAATGATCATCGCTGTTTGGATTTTACCAGCAGCCTCAGGTTGACGAGCAATTCCTTCCATTGCTTTTCCACCAATTTGACCTAATCCGATTCCTCCACCGATTACGATTAATCCTGCTCCAATTAAATTGTACATACTAATTGATTTATATAATTAAACAAATTTTTATTCTAATGATGATCGTGTTCTTCTACTGCCATACCAATAAACAATGATGATAACATTGTAAAGATAAAAGCTTGTAAAAACGCTACTAAAATTTCAATTACTGAAATAAATAATGCTAACACTAATGACATTCCTGTTGACCCTACAGCACCAAATTGATTTTTTAATGTAATCATTAATGCTATTAAACTCATTACCACAAAGTGACCCGCTGTCATGTTTGCAAATAAACGGATTAATAATGAGAATGGTTTGGTAAACATCCCTAACACTTCAATAGGTGCTAAGATAATTTTCATTGGCACTGGTACTCCCGGCATCCAAAAAATATGTTTCCAGTAATCTTTGTTTCCACTAAATTGCACAATAAAGAAAGTAAATAATGCTAAACATACAGTCACTGCAATTTGCCCTGTTACATTAAACCCTAATGGAGTTAACCCTAATAAGTTTAATATCCAGATAAAAAAGAAAACAGTTAATAAGAAGCCCATAAATTTACGGTAATGCTTTTCACCAATATTAGGTCTTGCTATTTCATCTCTTACATATAACACTAACGGTTCTAACACACGACCAAAACCGGTTGGTATAGCTCCTTTTTTATACCCTTTAGCTAAAGATCCGAAACCTAGCAACATTAAAAATCCTGCTAACAACATTCCGAAAACACTTTTAGTAATAGAAAAATCTAATACTTTATGAGCATTAGTTGCATGATGATGCTCATCAAAAGTTACTTCAGTAGCCTCTTCATTTAACTCATAAATTTTACTATGAATCTTCACTAACTTTACATCACCTTTATCTACAATTACATGTCCGTCGTCATTATGATGAAATGCAGAAGACATAAAAACTTTTAACCCTTTACTTGTCCACACGATTACCGGTAACGGAAAACCAACGTGTTTACGTTCACCTGCTTCATTTGTATACGAATACAAAGCGAAATCGTGCGAATCTGCTAAGTGATGTTTTATATATCCCTTGATTCCTTCAGGAGTATTGATTTGCCCTCCTTTACTTGAAGTTTCTCCGCCTCCAGCAAATGCTGTAAACGAACTAAATACTATTGCTAATACTGCTAAAAAGTAGATAGGTTTTTTTGCTATCATCATACCTTGCTAAATATAGATTTTGTGGTCTCTAAATTTCCGTGCAAAGGTACACAATAAATTAAAACTACAAACCCTTTTTTTATTTAGTTTTTTTACTAGATTTTTTCACTTAAACTATTTGTTATTCAATAGCTTTGAAATAAAAACAGCTTCTAGTATTAAAAATAAGAATAAAGGAACAATTAAAGAAATTCTTTCAATTTTAGAAAGTGCATCATTTGAAAAAACGGAACTTTTAAAAATTAAAACAAAAAAACCAATCTTAAGAAAGATTGAAGCTAGATAGGCATAACCTGCCTGATTAGGCATTTTTTCTGCAATAAACTCAACGATAGTGTACACTAACAAAGCAGCAATTACATAAAAAATGTATACAGATAATAGCGAAAAGCTTAAGTTAACTTCTTTAGCTTGAATAATTAAATGATGTGGAAAATAACTTGCAAGAAATGCAACTACAACTGCAGCTATAAAAATAAAAATACGCTTAATCATCGTTATCTTTTGATAGTTTTGTTACTTGGCGTATGACCGAAAACATGGCACCAAAAACTGCTGCAAGTGTACAAATTTTTGTGTAAAGTTGATTGTCATTCGGGTATTTTATATCTAACCATTTACCTAGCAAACTTCCTAAATAAATGGTTAGACCCATTTGAAAGGCTATTCCGGAAAAACGAACGTATTTATTAAGCTGTTTTTTCGGTGTTTTTTTGCTCATTTTTCTTTAGTTCTTTTACAGCTCCTTTCATAGAACATGTAGCATTAAATGTTGCACCCGGCTCTACAGACAACTTACTTATTATGACATCTCCTGTAATATTTGCGGTAGCTTTAACCGTTAGTATGTTAGAAACTTGTAAATCTCCTGAAAATTTACCTTCAATATCAGCATTGGTACACTCTGCTTTACCTTTAATCAAACCTCCTTCACCAATTATAATTCTTCCGTTGGTTTGAATATTTCCTTCTAGAGTACCGTCTATTCTGAAATCTCCTTCAGAAATAATATCGCCGGTAATTTTAGTGTTGCTGCCTATTACATTTCTCTCTGAAACAACTCTTTCACTCGATTTTTTATTGTCTTTGCTAAACATCTTTGGGGACTTTTGGGGTTATGTTTATATTACTTTTTTAATTGCTCTATTATTTCTTCAGCTTTTTTTCCTTCTTCTGTATTTGCATAACTTAATGATACAAATTCAAGTGCTTTTTTATAGGTTTCTTTATCTTGGTATTTTCCAATAGATAATGCCTTTAGGAGTGCTAATTTAGGAATTAAATTTGAATTTTGTAGCGTTGGCGAAAACTTGTCTATTTCAGCTACTGCATCTTCAAACTTATTAAGCTTGTACATAATATAAATTTGCTTGTACTTTTTTTGCAGTTCGTCCGATTTTTTTTCTTCTGTTAGTTTAACATTCGGCTCTCTAATTATTTGAGCAAAATTAGTATCGGGGTATTTACTTAAAACAATTTCTTTATAAGAATTGGCTTTTTCATTATCATTTAATCCTGTATAGATTTGATATAGGTGGTAACTAATTGCTAACTCTGATTGATTGTCTTTTTTCAATTCTTTTAGCCTTTCTAACTTAGCGGCGGCCAATTCAAGATTTTTAAATTGCTCCTTATAAATTAACCCTAACTGATACAATGCTTCACTTCTATCTTCCTTCAGCTTTTCAATAACTTCCGGGTTTGAGGGAATTGCATCTATGTAAGTAGCTAATTCATATCGTGGGTTTGGTTTTGTTTCTGAAGCGTCACTAACATCTTTAGTATCACTACTTATTTTATTATTTTTCTCAGACAATCTCCAGTTATCCTCTAAAGGACGGTTACCCCAAATCCTTTCAAATTCAGCCTTTCCAAAAGCTATATTTTGTGTATTATAAAAATACCATTTCCCTTTTTTAGCATTACTACCGATAAAAGAAGTTCCTCCAAAAGCGCTTCCAAAATTTTGGGCATTTAGCATTTGCTGGCTTCTTTCTTCATCTTCTTTTTTGATTTTTTCTATGTACTTTTCAAAAAAATCAGTTCTTTCTTCTTTACTCATTGCAACAATTTTAAGTACGCTATCATTTACCTTAACGGTTTCTTCATACTTTCTAAGTGTTGTTAATCCTTTATTTTTTCTTTTGATTCTTCTGATTCTTTTTTCCTGATCAAATTCTTTTGACGTTTTACTTAGTACACTATCGTAATATTTACCGGCTAACACATAATCTTGTTTATCAAAAGCTACGTTTCCTAACTGCTCATATGCATAAGTTTTTTGATAATCATCGTTATTTTTTGCTTGCAGTGATTTATTAAAATAATCAACGGCATTCTCTGTTTTATTTCTTCCTAATTCTAAAATTCCGGCTTGATAATATAGAGCATTTAAGTATTTACGATTGTCTGAATTATCTATCAGCTTTTTTAATCTACTTAATACCAAAACTGAGGCTGAATCATTAGCTGTATTTTTAGCTAATTCTATATTAGCTCTGATTTTATATTTATAAGGAGCTTTTTTATGATCTGCCAATTTTTGAAACACCATTCGTGCAGAATCTTTTCTATCTAACTCACTATATATTTGACCTAGAATAAACATGTTTCGAGCCGATTGCTCTCTATTTTTAAAAGTTTGAGACGCCTTTGTTAAATGCTCTATTACTTTTTGAATTGTATCTGTTTTTTCATAAGCCATTGCCATAGCGGTATGCGCTTGCTCGCGTTGTAAATCAGTTAAATTCTTTTCGTTTTTATCTAATTCTATCAAAAGTTTTAACGACTCTAGAGCTAATTTTTCATTTTCTAATCGAATATTTGCCTTTGCTCTCCAAATTTTAGTGTCGTAAATTAAGCTGGCTTTAGGATAGTTTGCTATGATGTAATTGAATGCTTCAATAGCCGGAATAAAACGTTGTGTGTAATATCTTGCTTTACCTAACAACAAGTAAGCATCGTCAATTTGTTTATTTTTCTCATAACCATTGATATTCATTGAGTGTTTCTGAACCGCTTTAACTGCTTTTTCTTCAGCCTTATCAAAGTTTGTTAGTGGTTTATTTTCTTCTTCCTCAGTATCTTCAAATCCTGTTCCCGGCTTAAATGTTGGTACAGCTATTGTTTTATCATCAAAGGTTATAGGTTCAATTTGTAAACGTTGCCAAAAGTTATCTTGATTCTTTTCTTCTATTTCTTTAAGTCCTTTTAAAAAAGCTTGTTCACCGTTAAACAGCACATTATACTTTGTAGTTAATGCATGAAATTTGCGGTTTATAAAAGTATCTTTCTTAACACTACATGAATATGCAATTATTAAAATAGTACTGAAAACTAATATATTGGGTAGTTTTTTCATAAAAAATACGCATTTACTTTACAACAACTATACTCTTAAGTTATTGTGTGTAAATGCGTAAAAATAATAATAAAATGGTAATTTTTGTCTTATGCTGAAAAATAGCTTTCTAATTCTTGCAAAGTTTCTGTTGATGTATTAATATCTTTTACAACATTTCCTTTTTCTAATACCACGATTCTTTCGCAAACATCGGTTACATGGCTTAAATCATGGCTAGATACCAGCACGGTAACTTCTTTATTTTCTGTAAGCTTTTTTATAATGTTTTTTAATCTTATTTGCGTTGTAGGATCTAAGTTAGCAAACGGTTCATCTAAGATAACCACTTGTGGATTTCCCATCATTGCAGCAATAATACCTGCTTTTTTCTGATTTCCTTTACTTAAGTCTCTCAGGTATTTTTTCTTCCCTAAAATTTCTCCGTTAAAAAACTCTTCAAACGGTGTTAAAAATGCTTTCACATCAGCTTTATTCATGCATCTTAATTCACCAATAAAATCAAAATATTCATCTGGTGTTAAATAGCCTATTAAAAAACTTTCGTCAATAAACGAACCTGTAAATGTTTTCCAGTCTTCACTTTTATTAACTACCACTTGGTTGTTTGTAATTTCTCCTGTTGTAGGTCTTATTAAATCTAACAGTATATTAAAAAATGTTGTTTTTCCTGCTCCATTATTTCCTACTAATCCAAAAGATTGTCCGGTTGGGATTTCTAATCCTTCTATATTTAAAACTTGAGTTGTTCCGTATTTTTTAGTGATATTGTTTACTTGTATCATAATAATGTTTGATTAGTTTTCTTGATCAAATGCGTGAATCATTACGTATTTATTGGCAATGTATTTTTTAGTTATTAAGGTCATTAATTTTTGGTGAAATGCAATTCCTGCCACACCAAGTATGATTAAACCTATAACTGCTACTTCAAAATTTACCAGCCAGTTAATTAAACCAAAAATAGCCATAGGTAAAAGCATTAACGGGAATCCCATTAACCATTGAACAGCTCCTGTTCCTTGGTAATTAAATGCAGCTTTTTGGTCAAGGTTTATTTTTTTTCTGTTAAACGTTCCTCCAAACATAATTACATGTGTATTAACGCCAATATTATAAATAGCAGCTGCAAAGTGTGCTAAAAGAACTTTCCATCCAAAATACACATAAGGAATTCCAAACAGGAATAACAATAGAACACTCATAGACATCAACATAAATTTTGACTTTAAATACCTTTCGTATTTAAAATTCTGGCTCATTAGCATTTTGTAATATCCGCTATCCCAAGCCGGAATAAATTGACCAAAATTCATTAAAAATATTCCTGTTGAAAAAACTCCGATAAAAATAAAGAAGAACTCTTTGTCTGCATATTGAGGTTGTGGATAAAAAACCAACCCGTATAAAAGCCCTATAATAAGCAGCCATAAAGTAGATTTAGTTCTTTTATTGCGCATAATTAGTTTTAAATCTAACTGCATAAAGGGTGCCACATCTCCAAATCGCTTTGTCCAAGTATACTCAGACGTTTTGGCTTCTTCTACTTTGTTTTGAACTACCGAATCTAAAAACAAATTACTTCTTAAAACTTTGTAATTAATGTAGTACAAAAGCAATAGTAGCACTACAGGTACAACCATAAAAACCGGATTGGTAGAAATGGCTAAAATTCCTTTTGATACCAAATCAGAAAAAGACAGAATTTTAAAATAATCTAAAGCAAATAACGCTGAAGCTCCGGCAAGTAGTGGTAAAAATGAAAAGTCACTTTTTGCACTTAAATTTTCTATCACAAAATTTAAAAAATTAACAATTAGTACAATAATTATTAGAGTACCTAACCATGTAATGATTTGTGCTGTATTATACCCTTTACTAAGCAATACAAAACTAAAAGGTATAAAAGCAAATAATGGTAAAAAGTTAAAAAATGACACTACTGATTTACCTAACACATAATTAACAATTTTACTTCTTTTTATGGGTAGGGTAAGCAATGGTTTAATAGTCATTACCGGAAGTTTTTGTAAAAAGAACCGAATAAGTAAATCTCCTAAAATCCAAAAAAACAGAAATTGGTTTACAATTAAGAAAGGGTCTTGATCCGGATAAACTTTTTTAAGTATCGGAAAAATACTTACTCCTAATGATAAAAACATTACCATAAAGTAAAGGGCAAAAAAACCTAGTAGTATTTTTATTCCAATACCTTTTTGCCAATATGAAGAACGGAAATATTGTTTCCATTCTAAATTTAAAAAGTGTAAAATCATTTGGTTTAATTAATTTTTGATATTTATAAGTATTACTTCTCTAATTTTTGTTACATAAAAAAGCATCAATTTTAAAATTGATGCTTTTATTTTTTATAGAGTATTGGTTGTTTTTATGCCCATTGACAAATAACTCCTCCCATTAATGCAAGAGTAACTATCCAATATCCAACATTAATGGCTATGTATTTAAACGATTTTCTTTCAAATAAAGCCTTAGTACCAATGATAGGTAAAACAATAAAAACTCCGGCTAAAACTCCATGCAAAGCACCATGTTTAAAAGTTCTGAAACGATTACCAAAGTTTGACATAAATTCTTCATAATATGCATAGCCTCCTCCGGTTTTTTCCATAAAACCAGGTTCTCCTGCCAATGTTGAAAACACACCCCATTGGTGAATTACTAGCATTTGAATAGAAAAAGCCAGCATACAACTAAATATAAAACTTAGTCCAAAAATAAGAAGCATGTTTCCTCCTTCCATATCCTTTAGTGTAAAGTTCATTTCTTTCATCCATGCTTTTTGAAAAAGCATAGGACCGTACCAGAAAAACCCAATTACCATAGGTATAAAAGCTGCCCCCAGAATTGCTAAAAAATTTGTTTCCATTATCACAAGTTTTAGGTTAATTATCTCAAATATAGCAAAAAAGGTGTCAAGATTAACTTGACACCTTTTTTTACACACTTGATTATTAGTGTTTTTATTTTATTTTCATTGATTTTGCAATGGATTCTAGTTCAAAAATAAAGTCTCTTTTATTTACTGAAGGAGCGTATGTAAATCCTTCAAAAACTATTAATCTATTATTTTTCTTATCAACTACCGTGTAATTTAAAAATGGTCCTGCCATAAAATCATCTTTCACTTCCCATTTACCTCTGGTTTCATATGCTTTTTTACCATCAATTTCTACTTCATAGGTATGTGGTGTATAGGCTTGTTCTGTAATCATATACATTCCTTCTTTACTTCCCGGTATATGTTCTTTTCCTATTTCATTTCTAACCGTTGTAATATTATCTACAATTTTAGCTTCGTCACCTAATGGAACACTATATACTAAAATATTGTTGGTACCGTCACCTCTTGCTATTCCACTTGTTAAATGCTGACGTAACCATAAAAAATCTCCCGTATCATCAACTAACTTATATCTTTCCGGAATATCAATAATAATTCCTAAGTTTTGCAATGTTTTTAGTTTAGTATCATCTAATCGTTCTTTTTTAAAGATGTTTTGGATAAACTTGATATCTTCATCTTTAAAGATTTTAATAATTTCTTTTCCTCTGTTTTTTATCAAGTTTATTACCCCTTCTTCATCTTTTGCTGTAGCATACACTAAAACTTGCGGTTCCGCATATTTATTTTTTTCAACTACTATGCTTTCTTCTTTTCCTTTTCTAACAAAAAGAATTGCTCTACCGTTTCTCATAAAGGTTTTAAAACCTGAAGGGTCTATTTGGCTAACTGTTAGTAAAGTTTCCGGTTGCGGCAAACCTACCTGATGCTCACCAAAAACAGTACGTATTTCATCTCCTATTTTGCCTTCCCAATCATTACCTTTAATTACAACTAATATTTTATTCGTATTTCCGGTTGATGTTGGTAAAATAAGATCTTCTTTATTAGTTCCTTTTTTACAAGAAAAAATAAATGTAATTGTTACTAAGAGTATTAGTAGTTTTCTCATGCCTTTAGCTTTTAAATATTTTTAGTTTCATGCCTGGTTTAAGACTTTTTTTACCCCAAAAATTATTCCAATCTTTAATTTGTTCAACAGAAACTGATGGGAATTTTTTTGCTATTGTCCAAAGGGAGTCTCCTTCTTGTACAACATATACCTCATGTTTTCCTTTAGGCAATTGCTTTACGTTTTGAGAAACCTCTTTTGGAATGGCCATTTTTTTCGGATAAATACTTAATCGTTGTCCTATTTTTAAATGATGGGAACGCAAACCATTCCAACGTTTAATATCATTTACTTTTACACCAAATCTATTAGCTATTTTTCCTAAATAATCACCGCTTCGTACTTTGTAAATGATTCGTTTATCCATTTCAAAATACTTAGGTAGTGGTTTTTCTCTTTTAGCGTCTTCTTCATCGGCTAAAGCATAAATTTCTTCTTCAAATTCTAAAAAGTCAATCATGCTTTTTCTTGGTAACCTTACTGTGTAATTTCTTCCTTCTACAAAAGGAATAATGTCTAATTTATATTCGGGATTTAAAAAGGATATGACATCTTCTTCGATTCCTACTTTTTCTGATATTTGTTCAAAACTGATGGTTCTTTTCACCTGTACAGTATCTGTTTCAAAATGAAAAATTTTCGGAGCTTCCGGGTACAAATTGTGTTTATCTGCGTATTCAAAAATATACATGGTAGCGTAAAATGCCGGAACATATCCTGCTGTTTCTGTAGGTAAAAACGGACGAATGTTCCAGTAGTTTTTATACCCTCCTGATCTTTTTATGGCTTTTGACACATTTCCGGGTCCGGAGTTATAGGCTGCCAACGCTAAATCCCAATCACCAAATATTTTATATAATTGACTCAAATATTTACAGGCTGCTACGGTAGATTTAACCGGGTCTTGACGTTCATCAACATAAGAACTTATTTTTAAATCAAATTGCCTTCCGGTTCCATACATAAATTGCCATAAACCGGTAGCTCCTACATAAGAACGTGCATCCGGACGTAAAGCAGACTCTACAATAGCCAAATATTTCATTTCTAATGGAATATCAAATTGATCTAAATGCTTTTCAAACATTGGAAAATAGTATTTAGATTTGGCCATAAGAGCAGGATAGTATTTTTTTCTATACTTTAAATATCCGTTAATTACTTTTTCAAGTGCTGGATTGTATGCTAAATGAAATGGTGTTTTAGCATCTAAATCTGCTAATCTTTTCTTTAACAATTCAGTAGATAAGATAACGGTTGTATTTCCTAAGATATCTTTATCATTAATTACATATTGAATACTATCAAATAATGAAGAATTGTATTTTTCTTCAACCAACAAACTGTCTATCATTTTCAAGTCTGCATCAGAAAATAAATCTCCTTCTTGTTTATTCTTAATAGAATCTTTTGCTACATCAATAGTAAGTTGTGTACTATCTTTTGCGGTAAAAACAGTATCAATTGGTTGTTGTGCAACTAACGTTGCTGTAAATAAAAGTAGTAGTTTAAGTAGGTTTTTCATTTTAAAATGATATAAAATCAACAACTATATCAAAAACCGTACTATAGTTGTTAATTTTATGTGTTTAACTTTATTAAACATTCATTTCTACCACTATAGGGCAGTGGTCAGAATGTTTTGCTTCAGGTAAAATATAGGCTCTTGCTATTTTATCTTTTAAAGGATCAGCAACCATACAGTAATCTATACGCCATCCTTTATTATTGGCTCTTGCATTGGCTCGATAACTCCACCAACTATAATGGTTAGGTTCTTTATTTAAATGACGAAAACTGTCTATGAACCCATTATTTATAAATTTCCCTATCCATTCACGTTCCTCGGGTAAAAAGCCCGATACTCCTTTCATTTTAGGGTTATGAATGTCTATTTCTTCATGACAGATATTATAATCTCCACAAATAATCAGGTTAGGAATTTCTTTTTTAAGTTCATTAACATACTGTTGAAATTCCGCCATATAATTAAATTTAAACCCTAACCTATCATCATTAGTTCCTGAAGGTAGATATAAACTCATAACAGAAACCTCATCATAATCTACTCTAAGGTTTCTTCCTTCAAAATCCATGGTTTCTATTCCGGTTCCATACGCTATATGGTTGGGTTCTTTTTTACAAAAAACCGCTACTCCGGAATAGCCTTTCTTTTGAGCAGAAAACCAATATTGATATGGATATCCTGCCAACTCAAAATCCATTAAATTCATTTGATCGGCTTGAGCCTTGGTTTCCTGAATGCAAATTACATCCGGATTGGCTTGTTGTAGCCAATCTAAAAAACCTTTTTTTATAGCTGCTCTAATTCCGTTTACATTGTATGAAATAATTTTCATTTTAAGTTACTTTTCCTATCTGTTGTTTATAATTCCATTTCCGGAATTTCTCCGTTTATGACTAACGTTCCTTCTGTTGCTGCTTGTATTTCCTCTACAGTTACTCCCGGGGCTCTTTCTAATAAATGAAATGCATTGTCTTTAATTTCTAATACGGCTAAATTGGTTACAATTTTAGTAACACAACCAACTCCGGTTAAGGGCAACGTACATTTTTTAAGTAGTTTAGATTCTCCAGCTTTATTGGTATGCATCATAGCTACAATTATATTATCGGCACTAGCTACCAAATCCATAGCTCCTCCCATACCTTTTACCATTTTTCCGGGAATTTTCCAGTTGGCAATGTCTCCGTTTTCAGCAACCTCCATAGCTCCTAAAATGGTTAAGTGAACATGTTTTCCTCGAATCATTGAAAAGCTCATAGCAGAGTCAAAGAAACTTGCTCCGGGTAAAGTAGTTATTGTTTGTTTTCCTGCATTGATTATATCAGCATCTTCTTCTCCATCAAAAGGAAAAGGTCCCATACCTAAAACACCGTTTTCACTTTGAAATTCTACTTCAATATCTTCACGAACAAAATTGGCCACTAATGTTGGTATTCCAATACCAAGATTTACGTAATATCCGTTTTTTACTTCTTTTGCGATTCTTTTCGCTATTCCGTTTTTATCTAACATTTTTATAATGTATCAATTTTTAGTAATGTATCAATGTACTAGTTAATCTATTTTTTACTTTTAATACTAGTACTTAATATTTTGTATAAAATTAATCCAAGCTCCTTTATTTTTTCTTTTAGAATTAAATTTGTTGGATAACTTTTTGCTTTCTCACAAAGAATTAGCCAATATTTTGTTTCTTCTAATTCTTTTGTAGCGATCTTCATTTTATGTATAAAGTCTGCTTTACTCTCAGCATTTTGTGCTTCATGTATATTGGCACCAATGCTTGTCCCAGACTTTAGTAATTGTTTTGATATAACGAATTTTCTTTCCGACTCTAATACTTCACAATATTCAATTATTAACAGTGCAAGTTCAATAGATTTTTCAACCACAGGATTTTTCATTGTTACACTGTTATATTACTATATTAAAGTATTAACTGCGTGATCGAACTGTTCTTTGTTCAATTCTCTTTTCGTATTTTTCCCCTTGAAAAATACGTTGTACGAAAATTCCGGGTATATGAATTTGATTTGGATCTAACTCACCCACAGGAACTAATTCTTCTACCTCTGCAACCGTAATGGTTGCCGCTCCACACATATTAGGGTTAAAATTTCTTGAGGTTCCTTTAAAAATAAGATTTCCGGCAGCATCTCCTTTCCATGCTTTTACAAAAGCATATTCTGCTTTAAATGCAGGTTCTAACACATACATTTTTCCGTTGAACTCTCTTGTTTCTTTACCTTCTGCTACTTCTGTACCGTAACCTGCCGGTGTATAAAATGCCGGAAAACCTGCTTGTGCCGCTCTACATTTTTCTGCTAATGTTCCTTGTGGAGTTAACTCTACCTCTAGTTCACCCGACAGCATTTGTCTTTCAAACTCATCATTTTCTCCTACATAAGATGATATCATCTTTTTAATTTGACGATTTTGTAGTAACAATCCTAACCCAAAATCATCTACTCCTGCATTATTTGAAATACAGGTAAGGTCTTTCACTCCAAGTCGCACAAGTTCAGCAATAGCATTTTCAGGAATTCCACACAACCCAAAACCTCCTAACATCAATGTCATTCCATCTTTTACACCAGCTAACGCTTCTTGTACGTTTTTAACTTCTTTATTAATCATATAGCTGTTTGTTTTTGTTTAAAAATCTGTATCTTCTTCTATTTTTTCTTCTTCTTTACCTTCTCCTTCTTTCGTATCAATTTCTTTAGAACAATCTATATTAATCGTTAATTCTCCTGAAGGTTTTTCAAAATCTTGTTGACTTATGTTTAGCGTTTTATCTTCATAGCATTTTTTCATAAACAGAGCCCAAGTAGGTAATGACATGGTCGCTCCTTGTCCTAAACTTATCCCGTAAAAATGGGTTGCTCTATCTTCACCACCAGTCCAAACACCTGTTGCTAAATCAGGTACAATTCCCATAAACCATCCATCAGATTGGTTTTGAGTAGTTCCTGTTTTTCCTGCGATCGGATTTGTAAATTTATACGGGAATCCTGTATTGGCATCTTTTCTACTGGTATAACCTGAGCGTAAACGTGCTCCTGAACCTGATTGTGTTACCCCTTTCATTAAATCTAAAATCACATATGCAGATTCCTCACTTAAAACTTCTTTAGTTTGTGGTACAAACTCATCTAATACGGTTCCGTTTTTATCTTCAATTCGAGTAATCATCATTGGACTTACTCTTAATCCTTTATTAGCAAATGTTGAATATGCACTAACCATTTCTATAAGTGATAAGTCAATTGCTCCTAATGCTATAGAAGGGTTTGCTTCAATTTTTGATTTAATCCCTGCAGATTCAGCCAAACGAGCCACATTAATAGGAGACACCATATCAATCAGTCTTGCCGTAATTACGTTAGTTGATTTGGCTAAACCTTCTTTTAGGGTTAATTCTCCTCCATATTTTCCGTCTGAGTTTTTCGGAGTCCAATCTTCAGGCATTCCATATTTTTCTTTAGGAATAGTATATGGTGTGTTTGGTAATTTATCACATGGAGATAATTTTAACTGATTTATTGCTGTAGCATATACAAAAGGCTTAAAAGTAGAACCTACTTGTCGTTTTTGTTGTTCAACAGCATCATATTTAAAATATTTATGGTTAATTCCTCCAACCCATGCTTTTATATGACCTGTTTGTGGTTCAATAGATAATAATCCTGAACGTAAAAAATGTTTATAGTAACGGATAGAATCATATGGAGTCATTACAGTATCACGTTCTCCTTTCCATGAGAAAATTCGCATTTCCGTTTCCGTATTAAATGCTTTTTCTATTTCTTTTTCAGACGCTCCTTCTTCTTTCATTTTTTTATAACGTCCGGAATTTTGTTTGGCTCTTCTTATAATTCTTCCTATTTCTTGTTTATCTAAATCATAAAACGGAGCTGTTTTGTTATTTTTTTGTTCTTTATCAAAAAACGATTGAAGATTTGCCATATGCTCAGTCAGTGCCTCTTCTGCATATTGTTGCATACGAGAATCAATAGTTACATATACTTTTAATCCGTCTTTGTATATATTATAAGGCTCTCCATCCGGCTTTACGTTATCTTTAGCCCACTCTTTTAAAAATTGTTTCAAATTTTCTCTAAAGTAGGTTGCCAATCCATCACTATGGCTCTCCGGAGTAAAGTTTATTTTAAGAGGTAGTTTTTGTAAAGAGTCTCTTTCTTGTGCTGTTACAAAACCATTTTTAGCCATTTGAGAAAATACCACATTTCGTCTTCCTAAAGACTTGTCTTTTGATATTTCTCTATACGGATTATATTGTCTAGGATTTTTAAGCATCGCAACAATAATGGCCGATTCTTGTAAATCTAAATCTTTAGGTTCTTTTCCAAAATAAATACGAGCTGCAGAACGTATTCCTACAGCATTAAATATAAAATCCTGCGTATTCAAGTACATCGTTAAGATTTCATCTTTTGTGTACTGACGCTCTAGCTTAATGGCAACCACCCACTCCTTAATTTTTTGCTTAATCCTTGTTAATTTATTTAAAGAAGCCCTTTTAGTAAATAAGTTTTTAGCTAACTGTTGCGTAATAGTACTTGCCCCCCCTCCGGCACCTAATTTTGCCACCGCTCTGGCAGTTCCGTAAAAATCGATACCAGAATGTTCATAAAAACGTTCGTCTTCTGTAGCCACTAATGCCTTTATTAAGTTTTCAGGTAAATCTTTATATTGAATCGGAGTTCTATTTGCTTTTACGTAGTATTTTCCCAAAGTTTTACCATCTGCAGAAATCACTTCCGTGGCCAAGTCACTTTTAGGGTTTTCTAGCTCTTCAAAGGTTGGTAGCGCCCCTAACGCTCCCCATGATGCTAATAAGAAAAGTAAGCAAACGAATAGGATGCCTCCTAAGATAATCCCCCAAAACCATTTAATGTATTTAACTCTAGAATTCATAATACATTTCATTTTTAAATTTAAAAAGGGTTGGACTAACAAATCCAACCCTTTATCCAATTCTATAAAAAATAAGGACTAATCAAATAGGTCAAAAAACCAATTTAAAATCCCCATGTCATCACCACATTCTTGATACTCTAACATTTCTTTTCCGCAATGACTACATGTTTTCCCTCCATAAACATTGGACTTAATTAAGTTCAATTTTTCACTTGAATTTGATTCAAATGAATCTAAAGACAATCTTTTCATATTTATAAATTTTTAAATTTAGCGCAATATACGTTTTTTTTTAAATTAAAACCGTAAAAGATGTACAAAACGTTCAATTAATCTTAAATCTTCAGTAATTATCTCTCCCGACCCCTTCAAATTATGTCTAAACCGTATCTTTTTCCCATAAGAAGTTTTAAAACCATTCTCTAGCTTAACTTTAGCAAAATAAGAACCATTTTTAATACTTTCCGACAAAAATTCCAAGCGTCCTTTTATTACACCAAATTCGGCATACGGGTAACTTTCAAGCTTTATATTGACAACCTGATTCTCTTTCAATTTACCGAAATTTTTAATTGGAACTTCTAATATTGCAAACACCTCATTGACTTTACTTTTATCTTCTATTGACATCAAAGGTTCATTTTTTTCAACATATTTATTAAGGTAAATCAAAGATAAATAATTCACATAGCCATTAACTGGTGATTTTAAAACATGGTTTTCTTTCCATTCATTATATTTCACCTCTAACTTAAGCAAAAGCTCATTAAATCCATATTTACTATCAATTTCATTTTCCTCTACTTTATGTTCTAAATCCTTAGCCTGATTAACAATACCTAATCTTTTATCTTTTAACTGTAACAACTTACTCTCTACATCAAAAAACCTCCTTTCTTGCTGTAGCATCTTTAACTTAGACTTTTCAAAATCTCTTTTTGAAATAACTCCTTTACTAATAAGCTCCTTATCTCTTAAGTAATCTGATTTTTGAATATCTACTTCTATTTTAGCCAGTTTTAATTCGCCTTTAACCAACTTAATCATATGTTCAATATGATTAAGTTCTTTTTGTAGCGTATTAAATTTAAAACTATCTATCCCATCCTCCCTATGATGATTATATATTTTTATTTGGGTGACTAAATCATTGTACAGAGGCTTGAGTTCTCCTAATTCCAAATCTTCAGACAAATCTAAACTACTCCAAGATATTTTAGTTTCCTTTAATGAGTATATTATACTATCAAGCTTAACTAAATCCTTAACCGTACTTTCTCCTTTATCTAAAATTAATACCCAATCCCCCTTATCTACTTTCTCCCCTGTTTCCTTAAAAACATGATCAATATTTCCGCTAATTCTCGGTTTTACAATTACAGAAGGATTTGTTGACACAATTTCTGCTTTAGAAACAATTATATCAGGATATTTTATGAAGTAACTCAGTATCAAAAATATTAAAACCAACATAACTAAAACAAAGTTCCAATAAACTAAAATCGTATTAAAACTATCTTCATAAACCTCCTTAAACTTAAAAGTTTTATTCCCTATCAAATCTATCTTTTCCATTTTAGCCACCTAATTCTAATTGATTTTTAACCAAACTAAAATAATACCCTTTTTTTTCTATTAATTGAGAATGTGTACCTTGTTCTACTACCCCTCCCTTATCCAAAACAATAATGTTATCCGAATTTTTAACAGTACTTAATCTATGTGCAATTATCACAGAAGTCCTCCCCTTACTAAATTCACCTAAATTTTCCACTATCATTTTTTCATTACGTGAATCTAAAGAGCTTGTAGCTTCATCAAAAAACAAATATGGTGCATTCTTGTACAACGCCCGAGCTATTAAAACCCTCTGTATTTGACCGCCACTTAACCCTACAACTCCAGAGCCATCAGTTCCTACTATAGTACTATAACCATTGGGAAGTTTTTCTATAACCTCTTCCAAACACGCTCCCTTAACTGAAGACAATAATCTATCTCTATCAAAAGTTTCATTTTCACAAGATTCTATGATATTATTTAATAAAGTATCTGAAAACATATACCCATTCTGCATCACAACACCACAGTACTTTCTCCATATAGAAGGATTTATGTTATTTAAATCTATTTTTCCAACTAAAATTTCTCCTTCATTGGGTTTGTAGAATCCTAACAGTAATTTTAGAAGAGTTGTTTTGCCACTACCACTAGCTCCAACTATTGCTGTTGTTTTGTTATAAGGAATCTTAAAAGACACATTTTTAAGAACCTCCTCCGAGTTTTTTCCTCCGTACTTAAAAGATAAATTATTAACCAAAATACCTTGATTATCATCAAAGTTTTCAATAGGCCGTGAAAAGTTTTCTATTTCCTTTCTATTAACTTCACTTAGTCTTTCTATACTAAGTTTAGAATCCTGATAATCCTTTATAAAATTGACAAACATTAATAGAGGTGCATTAATTTGACCAACGATATACTGAATCGCTATCATAACCCCTAAGGTCATAGTTCCTTCAATAACAGCCATCGCAGAAAAAAAAGTTATAAAAATATTCTTTAACTCATTTATTAAATTAGAACCTAAGAATTGTTTTTGATTAAGAACCATTCTTTTAATATTCGTATTATATAATTTTAATCTACTTTCTTCCCATCCCCATCGTCTTTTTTTTTCTGAATTATTAATTTTAATATCACCTATCCCATTAACTATCTGCATTATCTTGTTTGACACCTCTGCTTGTTCTTCAAATTTTTGTTCGTCCAGCATATATCTTTTTTTCATAAAAAAACTTATCCATAAAACGTAAGTGCAAGTGCCTATAAAAAAAATAGAAAAAACATATATATCGTAATACAATAAAATAAAAAGAAATAAAAAAGCATTGAATAAAGAGAATAGTGTATTAGGAGATGAGGCCAAGAACTTTTCAATTCTATCTGAATCTTGGACTCTTTGCAAAATATCACCTATAGTTTTAGACTCAAAAAATGAAATGGGTAACTTTATAAGATGCATCAAAAAATCAGAGGTAAACGAAATACTTATTCTCGACCCAATTACTAATAAAAACCACCCTCTAACCGCTGATAAAAAATTTTGAGAAATAATCAACGTTAATTGAGCTACCAAAACAATAATAATAAAGTTAACATCACTATGACCAACCCCTTTATCAACAATCGATTGAGTTAAAAAAGGTAAAATAATTTGAATTACACTCCCAAAAAACAAACCTAATATCACATGAAACAAATACTTCCTATACGGTTTTAAATAGGGGAGTAAAACCTTAAACCCATGTTCGTCAACACCAATTTCCTTTTCATAAAAACTATCAGTTGGCTCAAATAAGACAAGTAACCCTTCTCTATTTCCTTCAAAATAACTACCTTCCAACCATCCTTTTAAAAACTCCTTTTCTGTATAAACCAAATATCCCAAACCTGGATCTGCAACATACACCTTATTATTCTTAATTTTATAAATAACTATAAAATGTTTTTTTTCCCAATAAGCTACACAAGGCAAAGGTACTTGTTCTTTCAATTTTTCCCACTGCACACTAACAGGTAAAGACCTCAGACCTATTTCTTCAGCCACATCACAAATCTGAGCGATTGACACACCATCCTTAATTATATGGGTATATTCTTTTAAATGACTAGATTTATAGAACTTCCCATAATATCCTGCTATCATTCTAAGACAAGCTATTCCACAGTCGGATGAATCCAACTGTTTAATCAATTTAATTTTTTTCATTTATAGCAAAAATTTAATATTATTCCT
The DNA here is from genome assembly GCF_050606265.1 of Tenacibaculum sp. TC6. NCBI lineage: Bacteria > Pseudomonadati > Bacteroidota > Flavobacteriia > Flavobacteriales > Flavobacteriaceae > Tenacibaculum > Tenacibaculum sp. TC6. The sequence continues at coordinate 55,668 of NZ_JBOCUK010000009.1, forward strand.
TTTCAATTCTAAACCCTACATCTGTAACACCTTCTAAATTTTCAACTCCTTCAACTTTGCCATTTTTTCTCATAGATTGACGTATTTTAAAGGTATACATTCCTTTAGCAGGAAATAGTATATTTTCTTTGTAAAAAAGTTTATTCTCTTTAATATCTGAAAACCCTTTTCCTAAAAATTTACCTGTTACATCTGCCATATCATACTCTAACGTATCTGCTATAACAGTACCATCCGGAAAATCCATTTGAGTAATTATAAACAAATTACTATACGGGTATTCTTTGTTATTACGAATATTAATGAAAAGGTTATGTTCATGAATGGTATCTTCTACCGGAAATGTAAACTGCAGCGCATTGTTTTTATTCCATTTTTGATTTGAAATAGGTAAATACTCATCAAAAACTCTTTTTTTATCACATGATGTAATAAAAAACAACGCGATCATACAACTTATTACTAAGTTATTTCTGTTTATTATTCTCAGCATTATTGTTACCGTTATTGTTTCTTTTTTTGTTATTGTTTCTTCTTCTCTTCTTATTAGGTGTTGTTTTATTTTCTACCGGCTGTTGTTTATTACTCGCGGTGTTGTTATTTTGTTTTACTTCACCCTTAGGTTTTGTATTATTTGGCCTGTTATTTCTTGTAGATGTTCTTCTATTGTCTGGTCTTTTCTTCTTTTCTACCTCAGTTTTTTCAGTATTTTTTTGAGGTGATTTATTAGTAACTTTAGAGTCTGCTACTTTATTTTCAGCAGGTTTATTATTAACACCTTTTTTAACTTTTCGTCTATTTCTTTTTGGTTTTTTAGGAGTATCAAATCGTGTTAAACTATCTTGCCCCACAACATTTTCAAAATCAATTTTAGGGTCATCTAAAATTTCCGATTCGTATTCTTCTAATGGAGATGCTTGTTCACCGGCATTATTAAGTTCAATTATTTCAAGAACTTGCTCAAGAGATAATTTATACCATTTATAACTCTCTTCTTTATAGGTATACCATAAGAGTTGTTTAAAAATATCCATTTTTACAAAAATGGCTTCTCCTTTTTCAGTATTAAGAACCACTTCTTGCTTTGGAAATTCTTTAAGGGCATCTACATATGAGTCTAGCTCAAAATTCAAACAGCATTTCAGCTTTCCGCACTGTCCGGCTAGCTTTAAAGGATTTAATGATAACTGCTGATATCTTGCTGCTGCTGTATTTACTTTTCTAAAGTCGGTTAACCATGTTGAACAACACAACTCTCTACCACAAGATCCTACACCTCCTAATCTTGCAGCTTCTTGTCGCATTCCTACCTGTTTCATTTCAACTCTGATAGAAAAAGCACTTGCTAAATCACGAATTAACTGACGAAAATCTACTCTATCGTCTGCCGTGTAGTAAAAAGTAGCTTTGGTTCCGTCCCCCTGATATTCAACATCAGAAAGTTTCATTTTTAACCCAAGTTTGCTAATAATTTCTCTTCCTTTTCTTTGAGTTTCTAGTTCTTTTTGTCTGGCTTCTTGCCAAACATCAATATCTTTTTGCGAAGCTTTACGATATATCTTTTTTACTTCATCACTATCGGCCTCAATTTTTCTTTTTCTCATTTGAACTTTCACAAGTTCTCCTGCTAAAGAAACTACACCAACATCATGACCCGAAGATCCTTCTACCGCAACAATATCACCCATTGAGATAGTTAACTTCTCAGCGTTTTTATAAAAATGTTTTCTTCCGTTTTTAAAACGTACTTCGTATATATTAAATGGAGCTTCACCAGTTGGTAAAGTCATATTTGATAACCAATCAAAAACAGCTAGTTTATTTCCACTACCACAAGATCCGGTAGCACAATTTCCATTGCTCTTACAGCCTTTAGGAACACCATTTTTGTTGGTTGAGCAATTACCACAACCCATAGTTTACATGTATATTTTAGTAACTATTTTTTAAACCTGTATAGAACCAGCATCAAAAAACACCTACATATTACTGATTTTCAATATTTTAATTTATTCTTCTAAAACTTTTCTTAATCAGTAAAGATACATATTATAATGAAATGTAAAAATTGTATTTTTTATGATCTTTTTTACATTCTTTCAAAAAGAATACTTCTTAAAAAAAAGGATCATTTTTTAGTTAAAATCCACATTTATAAGTAAATAATAAATATATTCGTAACTAATTAATTATTTTTTTAATAAAAACCCTTCTTAAAAATGAAAAAAACACATCTTAAAATAACTACATTAGCTATGTTTGGTTTTTTAATTACTTCTTGTAATAATTCTGAAAACCTTGAACAACCCATTAATGAGAGTGCTGTAGAAAATTCTTTTAACGAAATAAAGGATCAGTACATAGTTACTTTTAAAGCAGGTACTCTTAGCAGACCTCTTTCTAAAGGCACAAAACTTGCCTATGAAACTTCAATGAAAGCCATTCGATCTGAAGTTGTAGATAAACTAAACACCCTTCAAATTAAAAATGAAGACATTAAAACTACTTTTGGTTATGCTTTACAAGGTTTTGTTGCCAAACTAAATAAGCAACAACTTGAGCAACTAAAAAAAGATCCAAGGGTAAAATCTATAGAAAATGACTATATGATTTCTTTAGCTCCTGGTGGCCCGGGTGGTGGTGGAGGTAGTACGTCTCAAGAAACTCCTTGGGGTATTACCCGTGTTGGTGGTCCGGTTAGCGGCGTAGGAAAAACTGCTTGGATTATTGATTCGGGTATTGATTTAGATCATCCGGATTTAAACGTTGATACTTCAAGAAGTAGAACTTTTGTCACTTCAGGTAAAGATGCTAGATCTGCTGATGACGGAAACGGACACGGAACACATGTTGCAGGAACTGTTGGAGCTTTAGACAACAATATAGGTGTAATTGGTGTGGCTCCGGGTGCGTCATTAGTGGCTTTAAAAGTTCTTAGCAGTAGAGGTACAGGAGAGTTTTCATGGACTGTACAAGCTTTAGATTATGTAGCGGCTAACGGTAATGTTGGTGATGCTGTTAACATGAGTTTAGGACCAAGATCAAGATATACTGACTCAGCCGTAGATCAGGCTACTTTAAATGTGGCTTCTTTAGGTATTAATATTGCTATTGCTGCCGGAAATTCTGACGATGATTGTTCTTTTTATTCTCCTGCCAGAGTAAATCACCCTAATATTTACACCATTTCAAATATGACTATTAATGAGGTATTGGCTTCTACTTCTAACTATGGTGATCCCGTAGATTATGCAGCTCCGGGTACTTCAATCAAATCTACATGGAAAGGTGGTGGTTATAATACTATCAGCGGTACTTCAATGGCCTCACCACATGTTTGTGGTTTATTAATAACCGGCGGAGTTACCGGAGATGGATTTGTTCAAGATAAAGACAATAATCCTGACCCAATAGCCGTTAGAAAATAACAAAAAATCATTATATATATTATTATTAACAAACGAAAAAAGCCATATAGAAATTTCTATATGGCTTTTTTTACTTTATATAAGAACGTGTAAAAATTACACTACTCCTTGATCTAACATTGCGTCAGCAACTTTTACGAAACCAGCAATATTAGCTCCTTTTACGTAATCAACATACCCATCTTCTTGTGTTCCATATTTAACACATGCTGCATGGATATTATTCATAATTGAATGTAATTTGCTATCAACTTCTTCACGTGTCCAAGACAAACGTAATGAGTTTTGCGACATTTCTAAACCAGATGTAGCAACTCCTCCTGCATTAGATGCTTTTCCCGGAGAGAATAATATCTTAGCCTCTTGGAATACCGCAATAGCCTCTGGAGTAGATGGCATGTTAGCTCCTTCAGCAACACAAACACATCCGTTAGCTACTAATTTTTTAGCCTCTTCACCGTTTAACTCGTTTTGAGTAGCACATGGTAAAGCAACATCACACTTAACTCCCCAAGGTCTTTCACCTGCGAAAAATTTTGCTGATGGATACTTCTCTACATACTCACTGATTCTTCCACGCTTCACATTTTTTAACTCCATTATAAAAGCTAATTTTTCAGCGTCAATACCTGCTTCATCGTAGATATATCCTGAAGAATCTGATAATGTAACTACTTTTGCTCCTAATTCTGTAGCTTTTTCAGTAGCATATTGCGCTACGTTTCCAGAACCTGAAACAACTACGGTTTTACCTTTAAAAGAATCTCCTTTAGTTTTCAACATGTTTTCAGCGAAATATACATCACCGTAACCTGTTGCTTCCGGACGGATTAATGACCCACCCCAAGTAGCTCCTTTTCCTGTTAAAACTCCTGTAAATTCGTTACGTAAACGCTTGTATTGACCAAACATATATCCTATTTCACGACCTCCAACACCTATATCTCCGGCAGGAACATCTGTATCAGGACCAATATGACGAGCTAATTCAGTCATAAAAGATTGACAAAAAGCCATTACTTCACGATCTGATTTTCCTTTTGGATCAAAATCAGAACCTCCTTTACCTCCACCCATTGGTAGTGTAGTTAAAGAGTTTTTGAACACTTGCTCAAATCCTAAAAACTTTAAAATAGATAAATTTACAGATGGATGAAAACGTAAACCTCCTTTATATGGACCAATTGCAGAGTTAAACTCAACTCTGTAACCTCTGTTTACTTGCGTTTCTCCTTTATCATCAACCCAAGGCACTCTAAACATAATAGTACGCTCAGGTTCAATCATACGCTCTAATAACTTTTTACCTTGATATTTAGGGTTGTTTTCTATGAACGGAATTACAGTTTCTGCAACTTCATGTACGGCTTGCAAAAACTCTGGTTCGTATGCATTACGTTGTTTAACGTAATCCATAAAAGCATTTATTTTAGATTCCATAAATCTTTTAGTTGTTCTGTTATTAAATTTTAACAATTTTACTTGGCAAATATAATTAATTTACAATTTGTTAAATTTGTTTTTATTGTTTATTTTCTAGTTTTCTACAACGTTTTCGTTATTAGACAAAATACCATGACTTTTTAACTAAAAAAACGTAAATTTGCCACTTAATTTTTGTGATTGATATACAATGTTAGATAAGGTAAAAGAATTGATTGGAGACGTTAAAGCTTTCCAAGCAACGTCTAAAGAAGAAATAGAAACTTTTAGGATTAAGTATTTAGGAAGTAAAGGATTGTTAAAAGATTTGTTTACTGAATTTAAAAATGTTGATGCTGAACTACGTAAAGATTTTGGGCAGGCATTAAATAATCTTAAGAAATCTGCTGAAGATAAAGTTACCGAATTAAACGATGCTATAGAAAATGCCATTGAAGAAAAAGGTGTATATGGCGATTTAACGCGTCCTGCCGAACCTATTGAGTTAGGCTCTCGTCATCCTATATCATTAGTTAAAAATCAAATTATAGAGGTTTTTAACCGAATTGGTTTTACCGTTTCTGAAGGACCTGAAATTGAAGATGATTGGCATAATTTTACTGCTTTAAATTTACCGGAATATCATCCGGCTCGAGATATGCAGGATACTTTTTTTATTGAAAAAAACCCTGACACCTTACTAAGAACACATACCTCATCGGTTCAGGTTCGTTATATGGAAAATAATGAACCGCCTATTCGAACAATTTCTCCGGGTAGAGTATTTCGTAATGAAGATATTTCGGCTCGTGCGCATTGTATTTTCCACCAAGTAGAAGGATTGTACATTGATACCGATGTTTCTTTTGCCGATTTAAAACAAACCTTGTTATATTTTACTAAAGAAATGTTTGGTAAATCTAAAATCAGGTTACGTCCATCATACTTTCCGTTTACAGAACCAAGTGCTGAAGTTGATATTTATTGGGGATTAGAAACTGAAACGGATTATAGAATTACCAAAGGAACCGGTTGGTTAGAAATCATGGGGTGCGGTATGGTTGACCCTAATGTTTTAAAGAATTGTAATATTGATCCAACTAAATATTCAGGATATGCTTTTGGTATGGGAATAGAACGTATTGCCATGCTTTTATATCAAATTCCGGATATTAGAATGTTTTATGAAAATGACAAACGCTTTTTAGAGCAGTTTAAATCGATCATTTAATCTCCATGAAACGTTTAGTTCTAATTATTTTATTAGGAATTTTAAACAGCAAAGTCTCATTTTCTCAAAAAACTTTTATTGAGAGTTCTGGTGATATACTACAAATAGGAATTCCGGCAATTGCTTTTGGTTCTACGCTTTTAGTTAAGGCAAACGACAAACCTCATTGGCAATTTGTAAAAGCTTTTGGTACCTCATTTGTGGTTACCCATGCTCTTAAAAGAATTATAGACAAAAAGCGTCCTGACGGTGGGCTTCACAGTTTTCCTTCCGGACATACTTCGGCGGCATTTACCGGAGCTGCTTTTATTCAAAAAAGGTATGGATGGGAATATGGTATTCCTGCTTATTTATTAGCTAGTTATGTAGGATACTCCAGGGTTTATGCTGACAGACATGATATATATGATGTAGCCGCCGGTGCTGCTATTGGTATAATAGCATCGTACTTGTTTACAAAACCTTATAAAAAAAATAACACTGTTTTTTTAAGTGGTACGTTTAACAAAAACAACATACTACTTAGTTTAAATTATTCTCTTTAGAAATGAAAAAAGATATTACAATTCCTGAAGTAACTGATATTGAAATGGCCGTTGTATTAGAACATAATGATGTTCATAACACGGAAGATTGGAATGTTTATATCATTAATAAAAAATCAATAGCTATTGAAATGGTTGTTATTGTTTCTCAAGGGTTTTCAGAAACGAAAACAACTTCTGTTTTTCGAAAAAAAATAGACGTTTTACCAGCAAATTCAATAGCTAAAGTAGAGTTAATTCAGCCTGAATTATTTGCTTTGGACAACCGTTTTCAGGTAACTTTTTTTGAAGGCAATACACTGTATGATAAAACATTTGTTTTTGAAAAAAACAGTATTAAAGAAGGTAGTTTAAGAATGATTCAGCCTTTTAATAAAAGAGGAATTGTTTGTAACTAATATAAAAAAGCAAGTTTAATAAACTTGCTTTTTTACTTGAAGGTCTCTATTTGTGTTGCAACGTACACGCGTTGTTTATTTTTTCAACTTCTGTTATAAAGTTTTCTATATCGTTATAAATTCCATCAAAAACATTCAACTGATTGATTAAATTATTTAATGGAGCAATGATGTCGTCTGAAAAGGTTTGTAATTCTGTTGTTAAATCATTAAGAATACTTAATCCCGGAATTGAAGGCATGCTAATATTTAAATGCAATGCCTTTAGTATCGGCTGTAAAATAGCATTCATGGCTTTGTTTAGCAAATCCATAACAGGTCCGATAACGCTCAATCCTCCTTTTATAATTTGCTCTACACTAAACGAAAAATATACTGTATGCCAACCGCATGGATATGGAACTCCCCATTTGTGACATATTTTTGGGTATCCTCCGTAAGGCACACGTATTGTATGGCTTAGTACATTTTTTACTGCGTTTAACTCAGAAATTAAAGGGTTTAAAACATTCATTACTGCATTAATTTGACTTTGCAAACTTACCAGTCCCATAACTAAATGTTTTAAATCTTCAGCTTTCTCCTCAGCACTGTTTATTGCATTTAGTAATTGAACTTGCACACTATCAAATTTTAAAACAACAGGGTCAACCGTAGTTGCGGAAGCATCTATCTGATTTTCTAAATCTGTTTTTATGGTTGAATCGGGTAATGCGTTAATACATTGAATGGCACTTCCTAAAGTTGCTATAAACTGATTTTCTGCATTCATTAATTTTAACAGTATCTCATCTACTTTTTTTACTTGAGGCTCTACCTTTTCAATGGTATTTCTAATTGGAGACACAATTTTTTCTATATCATTTGATACGGTCAGTGCCTCATCAATAGGTTTTTTAAAGGCCGTTAAAGTTGTTTTTAATTCTGATGCTTCAGCTCCGATTTCCGGAATAATAGAAACCACTTCTAATAATTGTATGGCCTCATTTAAAGCCGAGTCTAAGTTGTTCAGTTCTGAATTAATTGTTTTTGATATTGCTAAATCACTATTTATTGTTTGTAAATCTTGATCTAGTGTTTTTACATCTGCTTCTAATTTTGCTGTGTTAGATTCTGTTGTACTAACATCATGAAGTAGTTTATTAGCTTGCCCCATGCTCATTGCTGTAGCATCTGTTATTTGCGAATTAACTGATGTTGGATATGCCATAATTTTAAAGTTTGGTTACGTTATTAAGTTTTTAACTACAAAAGTTAAATGCACTTTATAATCATTGCTTTACCATAAAAACAATGAGGTTTGTAGTAGGATTTTCTTTATCATTTAACTTTTGTAGCGAACCAAAGTTGAAAAATTTATGATGTTTATTTTAAAAAAATACCGTAAAGACATTATTTTCAATCATTAACGTACTAAATACCTTCTTAATTAAAGTGTAAAAAAATAACTCCGCCATAAATGACGGAGTTAAAAAAAGACTAAAATAAACTACTGTTTATTGCACTACAAGTGTATATTCTGGTGTTGGATTTAGTGGACAGAAGTACACATATTTTCCTTTAGTTAAGGTTACTTTTTTTGATTTTGACTTTCCATTATTTTTTACCAATGACGTTACATAAGCATTTTTAATATGGTTAGCTTCATCTGTTTTTCCTTGAGGGGCTAATACAAAACCTACATCATGACCAACTTCATTATTTGAAATTTCAAATACATAAGTTCCCTCATTTAGAGTTAATGATTTTTGAGTAAACTCTCCTTTTGTTTGTTCTAAGGCAACTGTTTTTACTTCTTGAGCATTTGCTTGTAATGCAAACCCAACTACTAAAACTAATAATGCTACTATTTTTCTCATTTTATTTGATTGTTTATTAATTATATTCTGTTAATTATTATGCTTGTACACCAAATTTTCCTGCTTCTACCTTTGGAAAATCAATTTCTGTTTCTGCAATATGATTTACATAGTTTGTTAATGTATTTGCTACTACATTTAACACTATTTCTAAAATATCACCATCATTATACCCGGCTTCTTTTACAGCCTGAATATCATTTGATGTTACATTACCTCTGTTTCTGGTTACACTTTTTGCAAATTGTAATCCTGCTTGCACTTTAGCATCTGAAGAAGCTCCTTGTCTGTTTTCTTCAATTTCACTTTCTGTTAATCCGTTCATCTTTCCAATAGCTGTATGGGCAGACAAACAATAGTTACAGGTATTTTCTTCTGCAATAGCTAAAGCTAATTGTTCTCTAAATTTATTTGAAAAATTACCGTTGCCATTTAATTCTCCCAGGCTTAAGTAACTTTGTAGAGTTACCGGTGAGTTACCAAATACTTTAATTAGGTTAGGAATAAATCCTAATTTGTTTTGTACTGCATCAAATAATTCTTTTGATTTTCCTGTAGTTGTTTCCGGGTTTAATGTTTCTATTCTTGTACTCATAATTTTAATTATTTAGTTAATTCTTTACACTCTTTTTCGTTAATTGGATTATCATATTCTTGATATCCCCAACAGTTCGGACATGTTTTATGTTCTGATATCATAATTTCTTTGTTTTAATTTCTGATACAAAGATGCGAACAGAATACTCCTCAAAAAATGGACAAAGGTTCTTATGAATTGGACAAAATGGAAAAATCAAAAATTTAGTTGGAAAATGAGAGCGTTAAAAGCCAGAAGGAAAGAGGAAAAGGTTAAAAGTTAAAGATCTGTGACACATTTCGTTCAGTAGTCTTATGGAGTTTCTTTCTTTGGGTCAGCAGTTTCTTTCTTTGGGTCGGCAGTTTCTTTCTTTGGGTCGGCAGTTTCTTTCTTTGGGTCGGCAGTTTCTTTCTTTGGGTCGGCAGTTTCTTTCTT
>NZ_JBOCUK010000009.1:65662-130445 GCF_050606265.1 Tenacibaculum sp. TC6
TGGGTCGGCAGTGGTTTCGACAAGCTCAACCACTGTTAGGGGAGTATTCAATAAAGTGTGCTATACCTGTTTTTGAAATTGTTTTGGCGAGATTCCGGTAGCTTTAGTAAAAAAACGGGAAAAATATGCAGGATCATTAAATCCTAAATCAAAAGCAATTTGTTTAACAGCTTCGTTTGAGTACAATAGTTGTCTTTTAGCTTCTGTAATAATTCGGTTTTTTATAAAATCACTAGGGCTTTCCGTTCCGATTTTTTGAAAGTGTTTGGTTAGCGATTTTGGCGATAGTCCTAATCGGTTAGCATAATCGGTAACGCTGTGTAGTTTTTTAAAGTTATATTCTACCAACAAGCTAAAGTCTTTGAACAGTTTGGTTTCAGAATCTTCTTTAAACACATCTCTTTCTTTTTTTATACGAACTGCATATACTATAAATTGTTTTAATAAAGATTGTAACATATCGTATTGTGCTGTTTCTTCCAGTTCAAATTCTTCAATTAAATTGTCTATAATAAAATTCAGTTTTTTAGTTTCTTTTTCTGATGGAGAAACAAATGGGGTTTCATATACATTATTAAACAACACACCATTACAGGAAACTTCCGCATCATGTGCTTGAATACAATAAAAATCTTTATGAAAACTTAGTTGATAGGCTTCTTTAATTTTTTCAGAGTCAATAGCAAAAACCTGGCCGGGCGTTAAGAAAAACAGCACATTACCTTCAAATGTGTATGTTTTAAAATCAATAGTATAAACTCCTTTACCTTCTTTAATCCAAATTATTTTAAGTTGTTCAATTTGTTGTGGTTCATTTACAATACAGGCTTTTTCGAATTGCACTTGTTGTAATGAAAATATGTTTTTAAACTGGTATGTTTTAATGTCTTGAATTGCCATAGTTTAGGGTAGTTTAGCTGATTAGTCGTAAGATAAGTTATTACTAACAAAAATCTATATTTTACACACAGTTAAAAAAGGCACTTGCTTATGGCAAGTGCCTAGTAAAATAGTATAAAAAATTCTTTTGTTAGCTATTTATAATTAAACCTGTCTTCATCAGGATACCAATAACCTCTAAGACTCGGTTCAAAAGTACCATTCTCATAATCTTTTAAATGGTTTTCTAAGTAACCTGACGTGCTAAAATTAACCACTCTACCCATTTCTTTTTCTACTAAAAAAGGAGCACAAATAGCAACAGAATATTTATTATTCCCCGTTTCAATAAACCTTTTAAATTCATAATAATAAATATTTCCATATAGTTTTTCAAGAGTTATATCTTCTATTATAATTAACTCATCTTCACTAGATCCATTTATTTTCTTTAAGTACTTTTTTGCTATTTCTAGCATCTCTTTATCCGTTAACATAAATCAATTTCAACTATTTTATCTTTATTACAAATACACGCTATCGGGCAGGATTGCAAACCTGAGTTATCAGATATTAATCAACTTATTATTATTTCAATCTATTCTTCATCCTCCTTTTTTATAGGAATATAAAAATTAGTAACCTTTCTCTCTCGATTTTCATCCATAAATTCCCTTATCATATTTTGTTCTTGTTCAGACAAAGTCGAATTAAAATAAATATACTCATCACCCAATTTAAAGAGTTCATTAAGCTCGGGACACTTTTTAAACAATGAAATCATTTTTTCTACATACCTCTGAGGGTTAACGAAATTTTCTTTTGTTAAACTTAACTTTTTAGGATTAAGCTTTAATATTTTCATCATTCGTAAATCCAGCCATTCAACAAGATCTCTTATTTGATGGTAATACTGATCATCCTCAGAATCAATATCAATTTTCCCTAAATATTTTAATTGATCCCTTTGGTTAGATATATAATTTATCATATCTAACAATAATTCTCTTACTATTTCTTTCATTTTTTTCGGTTATAATTATCCTTAATAAATTCAATCATTTCTTCAAAAGTTTCAAAATCAACTTCTTGTTTTGTTATGATTTGAAACTCTCTTTCATAAATTCTAGCTCTAAATTCAACTAGTTCATCAATATTCAAATCTTTAACATACTTCCCCATCCTCGCGAAACAAAAAATAAAAAAGCTATTACCGAAATAACGACTTCTTAAAAGTGTATGCTCACTTTTTGAATATGGATTTTTAAGTATTGTTATAAAGGAATGTTATTTTAATAATGCTATTCAAAACTACTTTTCAGAAAGCCTCTTTACTTTATCCATACAACCCTTTATAGTACTTTTTAGAATGATCTATAACAGAGTTGATGTATTCGCTAAAAGTAAAATCATCGTAGGGCTCAATCTCTACTTCTCCAAAACCCCATTGACAAATCCACACTTTTGGATCTTCACTTTTTTCATCTAAGTAAAAGTAAAGAAACCCATCTGTACCTGTGCTAAATACCCAATAAGGTCTTTCTATAGAGACCCCTCCTAATTTTTTATCAGCTTCAAAAAAAGTTATAAAATCTGGATTGGTTAATTCTTTGATTCCTGATTCTCCTTCCAAAAGCGTTAAGTCTCCAGAATAATCTCCTGCCAAGTATAAAAACTCTCTGTAGGACTTAGGAAAAGTAACGCCTAATTTTTCTTCATATTCCTTTATTTCTTGTTCGGTAACCCCTTCAATAGTTCTTTCAAAAATTGTAGGATTCTCCTTTAACTTTTGTAAATATTGTAGTTCCATATTAATTGTTTTTTAAAAATTTATCTAATTGCTTTGAAGTCTCAACATATGAATTTTTTGTATCTTTAACAGCTTCAAAAGTGATATTTTTAGGCTGATATATGTTATTTCTTAGCATAATTTGCTTTTTACAGGAATTACAAGGTGCATACAAAGATTGGTAATTAAAACTACGAACTTCTACGTTATCTTTTCCATATTTCATATAAAGTTTTTGCATATCATCATCAAATTGAGCCAATATTTTATGCTCTGTATCACCAAATCTACCCTTAATTATTTGTGTGTCTGCTGACTTTGCTTTAAAATATTGTTTTAACTCTTTGGATCCGATAGCTCGGATTTACAAATTCATATTATCAGTGTACTTTTATGTTAAAACACTTTAAGAACTATAATTAAAAAACTACCTCACAATTTAATGTAAGGTAGCTTTATTTTCATGTAATTCTTGTAATTTACTTATACTCGGAACGGATTACAAATCCGTGCTATCAGGACTTTTAGTTATTTAATTGCTATTATCTACACAAACAACAAGTTCACTCCTTTTATTCTAAGCAGTCGTATAAGAACTCATTTATATTGATTCTATTTTATAATATTTCCCTTCTTTATCTTTTGCTACTTCAAATAAAATCATGTTGAAATTATGATAGTATAAAGGTTCTCCGGTTTCATCTGAAATAAATAAATGATCTGAGTTATCAAAAATAGTTTTGACAAAAACAGTCCAACATGGTAGTATTTCATCTTTCAACTTACCATATCCAATCTTTTCATTTTCTTCAAATAACGCTCCATCCGTGCAATCTTCAAAATAGAATTGCCCGTCCAAGTCTTTTATAATCTGTTTCGCTTTTTTTATAATTTGCTCTTCTGAATGTTTCATAATTTTATTTTTATTAAATCTATACCTGCTTTTTTTCTTTCCCTGTTTGCATAATTTAAACTAAGTTCTAACTCTTCTTTCGTCCAATCTCTTCTTCTTGACCAAATTTGCTCCCAAACATAGGTTTCTTTTTCCCATGTTTTTAAGGGATGATACGCTTCTCCTAGTTCTTCAAAATGCTTTAAATGAGCTTTTTCATGAAAAGCAACCAATTCAGTGGATTTTTCACCCAAAACCATTTGTTTTGTTCTTGCATCAAAAGCACCCGCAAAACCTTTAACTTTCATAAAATAAAATAAATCTTGTGCTTTTTCAAACTTTACTCCATTTAGTAATATTGGTTTAAATTGATTGGTTATTTTTTTAATTTTCAAATCTTCTTCCAAAATTAACAAAACTCCCTTTTTTCTTAAATCTCCTCTTAGTTTTCTTATTTGAGAAGCTCTTAACACTTTTCCGCCCAATTTACCAATTTCCCTCGGACGAGCCATTAAACTTGCTTCTTCTATTTCATTAAAGATATCTTTTTTACCTAACTCATCTAGTTCCCCTTTCTTTACCAAATCATCTAATGACTTTGTGAATTTAGGGTTTTCTATAATTTCTTTAGCTGTTTTAGAAAGTTTTCCTTTTAAAAACACCGAAACTTCACCCGCTAAACATGCCATTTCTAAGTAAAATAAATATTTAGAAATATTTTTTCCTAGCTCAGTATCATTAACATTAGTAAGTTTTAATAGCGTATTTACGGTACCTGTACTAACTTCAACAACCCCTGTTACTGCTTTTACAGCAGTGATAGCCAATGTTAAGTGTTTGGTTTTACCAAGTAAGGTTTTACTTCTATTCAAGATTCTAACTAAACGACCAACTTTGAGTAGGTTACCAACACCAGACACTGTAGAAAGTATGTCTAACGCATATTCTACTCCGGTAAACACATTTTTCCAAAAAGCTGTTTGCCCATTGGCATATAATAAAAATGCCGGTAGCTTTGTATATAATGAACCTTCTTCTTGGCCTTGTTCTTTTAAGATAAAACTAGGTGTTTCACTATTTAACACCACAATAGGAGAAAAAGGATGGTAATTGTATGTAAAAGTTTCATAAATATCACGACTAGCCTCTATAAGTCTTGACTTTTCTTCTCCATAACCCACATTAATTATTTCAGGTTCTTCTTTTGTTCCTACCTTAACTCGGACTTTGAATTCGATTTTTGCTTTTTCGGTTTCCCAATTGATAGTTGCATTGTCTGAATGAAAACCAAGAACTTTATTAGACTTATAAGCTAAAATGACAGGACTTTCATCTGTAATCTCTATAAGTTTATTGGTTTCCGGATTGATATTTGCATACGAGCTGTTTTTCCATATACTCCAAATGAAATATATATAGGTTTGAAACTGCTCTCCATCCAAGCCATTAACCAGTTTTTGCAAAAGTGTATTATTATCTGTTTTAATGGTAAGTAACTTTTTTAAGTATGTATCATTCTGCTCTCTTACATAAACCAGCTCTTTTTCTTCAACTACCTTCCTTCCTACATCTTGTTTATTGTTATACTTATGGGTATATCTATGATATAGAATTTTTAATAGTTTTAGCAATAAATCTTCTTCATTGGTTCCTAAAACATTCGTAATATTTCCGCTTGCCAATGTTTGTACAACCGCCCATAAGGAACTATTGTTATAAAACACGTGATATAGGGCTTCAGGTATTTGATAAATAAGTGCTTTTTTATCATTTAAACTTGATTTATTGGCTACCGGTGTTATATGATACCCTAAACGTTCCAAGAAACGATGTCGCCATTTAGAACGAAAGTCGTTTACCTCATTGTAATAGTTAAAAATAGTTTCTTTTAAAAAACTTAGCACACCTGATAAGGTTTTGAAACTGATTCTTAAAGCTATCATTGGAATTTCGTCTTCATCTAACAAAAAAGAGGGCAGCATTTTATTCGCATCTTTTTTATAGTAATACGACAATTGATAGGGGTTAGAATCTCCTAATAGTTTTGATAAAATAGGAAAACGATGTACCGATGCGCTTAAAGAAGCTACAGATATTCCTAAATTTTCATTTACTTTTACCCCATACACATTGGTGTAGTGATACGTGTTTTCATTGAAAAGAGAGAAATCTCCTGGATTAAAACTGATATAATCTTTTGAATTATAGGCATGTACAATCTCAACCAATCCAACTAATTGATTATTCGGATTGATAAAAAATTGAAATCCTCCATTATAGATTTTCTCGGGAATGGTTACCTCTACCAATGGCTCTTGAAAGTCGGCATCTGTAAAGACTCTTTCATCTGTATCATAAGAAATATTTTTATAATAAACATCGCCAAGTAGTACCTGTTTATAATAGCCTATATTATTAGCATCCATAAAGAATCTTTGGGAAATACTTACCTCTTTATTCTCTCTTGGGAAATCCTTCAAAAGCATTGTTTCCTCTTGAAAATCTTGCTCTTGTGTTATTTTTATTGTTATGATCTCTTGATCTACTTTTTGGGTAAAATCCGGGATTTTTAAGTAATCGATGAGATCATCCATCGTTATTATTTTATTCATTCTTTTTCTTTTCTATTTAAACAATCGGTAACCAACTCCTATATTGTGTGTTGGTTGATTTAGTGAGTTTAAATTGACACGATAACTGGCAAACCATTTTCCTTTTCGGTTGTACTGTAAGCCAACACTTAGATTGTTAAATGTTTGGGGATTTCCGCCTACTTCTGTGAAAAGGTATAATCCGCTTCTGTAGGTTTTAGGATGTTCAATGGTTTTGGTAACGGTAATTGTCTTTGGTACTTTAAGTTTATACGACAGCTGACTGTCAAGTAATTTTCCTTGTACCAAATGATAACTATATAACTCTAAATCGTTATTACTTAAAGTATCTCTGTATATTTTTGCTGCCTTAAAATGGGTAGTGTCTTTTAATAAAACAGTATCTCTTATTATTTCTTTTACATCATTTTTATGTACATATACTTTTTGATACTTTACTGTTTGTATATTAAACGTGTCTATTTTTGTTTGCCAAACAGTATCTCTTACAATTGTTATTTTAGGTTGTTGTGAATCTTCTTTTACCGATCTTTTTTTAAAAAGATTCATAAATAATAATACGATAATAACACCCAAAAGAACTCTTTCGGTTTTGTTTTTAAAAAAATTCATGATGTTTTGTTTTAGTGTTTAGAAAAATGTTTGTCAGCTCAAAAATCGAGTTAGATTGTTTGACCTCATTTATAAATGAGAGTTGCCTCTCATTGCTCGTTGAAATGACAAAAAACACTATGCTTTAAAAGAGCTGCGAAACGCGATTCTTAGCAGCTAAAGTTTTTTCTTTTACTTTTTTAAATGTCTGTTAGCAATTCACTTCTTCTCCATGCAGTATCTGACACTCTCATATAAATATATCTTTCTACACTATCTTCATTTATTACTTGTGTTCCTACAGGATTATCAATCAAAGGAAACGAAGTATTTAAAGATTCACTTGTTTGAGGAACAGAAGTATTTATTGTTTTAGCTTTTATATCATCTAATAAGGCTAGCGTTCCACTTTTATCTTGAAAATCTACTTCCCTATTACTTGTTAACACATCTGTAACTGATACATTTACACTATTTCCTGTAATTATATTTTTTAAAGACAACTGATGTTGTACCGATTCAATTCTTAATCGAGTCTTAAAATAAGGACCTGTATTATCAAATATAAACCATGGGGAATTATTATATAAAAACTCAATTATTGTATCATTTTGTCTTGAGCCTTCAATAGTTGTTTGCCTTATTGAAAAATCATCACCATCCGTATCAAATAAAATTTCTTGAGTAGAGTTATTTCCTACTTTACGCAAAACAACATCATTTGATGTACTATTACCCTGGTTTGTAACTTCCTGTAAATCTTGCAACCCTATATTTGTCAAATCTGGTTTATTCTTAATAAAATCTGGTTGCGTATTATCTATTTGATTCCAATCTGACTGTAGAATAGTTAATTCAGAAGCAACACTTACTTCTCCTGTTTCGTCAATTACAAATCGACGATTAGCTTCTCCAGTTTCTTGTTTACTATCAATATAACTATCTATTAAATCGGCATATTGTTGTTGAGTAGGTTTATCACCTGTTTCAAAAAATTGTTTTAAGGTTTCTTTGTTTTGTTTCATTTTTGTTCTTTTTTATCGTTACTATTTTTTGATAAAAAAGAGCCACTAAAAACTGTATTTGCTAGAGGCTAGACTTTTTCTTTTTTATTTAAGCTAAATAAAAGCTTCCTTTTATTTCCTTATCCTTTAGGAAGGGTTGACTCCACCGCTACCTAAATCAGCACCTTCAATATACTCAATATAAATCGCATCATTTGGACCAAACTCCATTACATAAGCTGCAAAGTCAACATGACCAAATGTTGCATATCCAGCATACTTCATGGTTTCTGTATAAATATCTACTCGAGCATTTGTCCCATTTCCTTGACCACGATCGGCTTTCAGCCACTCAGCCTTTACAATGTATCTCATGTTCAAGTTGTGAGTTTTTTCCATATTTCCTCCACTGAATGTGTCAAAATCACTCATTGTCCATAAAACTTCTTTTGTTAACCTAGACTCTCCCCCACCTCCTAAAGCGCTAATAACTGGCTTAGTTGGATCAGTCTTGTCAATAGCTATATTGATACCTGCTTGATAGGTTGGTACTTGCTGTTCAGAAATAACACTTACTTCTCCGGTTTCATCAATCACAAATCGACGGTTGGCTTCTCCTGCTTCTTGTTTGCTATCAATATAACTATCGATTAAATCGGCATATTGTTGTTGGGTAGGTTTATCGCCTGTTTCAAAAAATTGTTTTAAGGTTTCTTTATTTTGTTTCATTTTTATTCTTTTTTATCGTTACTAATTTTTGATAAAAAAGAGCCACTAAAAACTGTATTTGTTAGAGACTAAACTTTTTCTTTTTTTATTTAAGCTAAATAAAAGCTTCCTTTTAGGGTCATCTTTGCATTTGTTACCGGAATCCCTTTTAAATTTTTATCATAAAAAACATCATTTAAACTTGTTTTTAAACGAATAAAAATCACCAATGCCCCTACACTTGTCATATAAGCATTTGCAGAATAAAAATTAGTATTCCAACCAGAAAACTCCTCAATAATTATTTTACTTTTTTCAACATCTCCAACATATAAGCCATTAATTGGCTGACTAACACCTATCGGTATATTTATTTTTACATCTTGATCAGAATCGTTAAAGCCTCCCGATATATTATCTAGTTTAATCGTAAAGTCTACTCTATTTCCAATGTAATTATAATTTCCTTCCATTGTTCCTGTATAACTTATTCCATTTATAGAAGATAACGTTGAAATAAAAGTTCCTTCCCCTGAATTTAATGTATTATTTCCTCCTAAAAAACCACTAAAATCCACCGTAAAGGTAGAATTATCATCTCTGGTAAAGGTTGCCAATCCATTACCATCAACTGTACCACTTACCAAACGTGCTAAATTGGTATTATCCAGATAAGGTGTTAAATCAATTTGTGACACACTCACACCGTCTTTTAGTAAATCAACCGTATTGGTTCCGAAAATAGGTGATAAGGTATATTCCGGTATTGATTGTTCTGAAGCAACACTTACTTCTCCTGTTTCATCAATCACAAATCGACGGTTGGCTTCTCCTGCTTCTTGTTTACTATCAATATAACTATCTATTAAATCGGTATATTGTTGTTGGGTAGGCTTATCGCCTGTTTCAAAAAATTGTTTTAAGGTTTCTTTATTTTGTTTCATCTTTTTTATCTGTTTAAATAAATTGTTTTGATAAAAAAGAGGCGCTAAAAACTAATGTTAGCAACTAAACTTCTTCTTTTTTACTCTTTTTTTGTTCTTCTGTTATTTTTTCTACGGTGTCTTTAAACCCGCTTTGATTTAACAGCTTGTACAATGCTTTAAATGGATTAACCCCATAAATTTTATTGTAATTTTCTAATATTGATTTTATTTCTGTTATTGCTATAAAGCCTGCTATTATTTTTAAAAAAGGCACTTCATTTACGATATGTTTTTCTAAAAAATAGGCTGAAATAATGACCAAATTATAAATAAAAAATTTTGAAATGGTATGGGCAATTTTTTCACTTTTTATAGGTATTTGCAACTTAACGGAAGCGTATGCTCCTGTTATAAAATCTACCACAATTAAAAACATCATGGTGGTTAACACTCCATTTAAGGGTGATAGCAATGCTAACATCCAAAAAATGAAATGTGTTAACTTATCCATTTTTACTTAATTTTCTGTAATCTAATACTCTGTTTTTAGGATACGCTTTTATACTTACGCTATTTCCTTGGTTACCACCTAATAGATATACATAACGTTTAGACTCTTTAATTAAAAATCCAACATGTCCTTTCCAGCTATCCGGTGATTCTCTCCATAAAACTACAATATCTCCTTGTTGCGGATTTACCGTAGAGGTTCCTACCTTTAACCAGCTTCTTGCGGTTAATTGGTTTGATTTTTCATATCCTGCTTGCTGTGCTACCCAATTGGCAAAAGCACTACACCAAGCGGTTTCATCTTTAAATTTTGAAGCGTCAAAGCCTAATGATGTAAAATAATTTACAATTTGCGGATGATCTTTAGAGCCTTGTACTTCTTTTACTCCATATTGCGATAACGCTACTGATATTAAACTATTCATACAAATGTTTGATTTTAAGCGTTAGCAGATAAAAACCGGTAAGTTTCTGATTCTTTTTTCTATTTTTCTTCACCTGAAAGGGGTTTAATCTAACTTTTTAGTTTCTGCGTAACATAAAAAAGGTTAATAATTCAATGAACTGTTAGAAAAGCAAGACAAATATACAACATTTTACATATAAAAACAAAACATTTTACATAAAATATTGTAAAATGTTTTAATTAACTATAAATCAGCTTATATATTCTGTACTAACACAAAAAAGTTGCCTAAAAATATTTTAGACAACTTTTAAAGGTAATTCTAGCTAATTTTAATAACGTAAATTTTTCGGTATTTTTAAAAACTCCCTAGCAATACAAGTGGTTACGGTACTTTTTTAACGAGTTTTCCATGACTATTTTTGTTCCCAGGGACGATTTGTTGGTCTATCATCCGTTAACAAACCATATTCTTCATTTTACAGAAACTTTAAAAAGCTCTTCAAGAGTATTTCTTCTTACATTATTATCAATACCCCCTTCTTCACCAAATCATCCAAAGACTTTTCTAAATCATCAACATTATCTATGATAGCTAAGCCAATTTCTTCCAATAAAGTAGTTAATTCTAGCCAAAATAAATTTCTCCTGGACAAACCCACGGAACATTCAACTAGGAATACGTTTCCAAACTAAAAACATTTACAAACGAGGTTAACCTTGAGGTATTTATCCTATAAAGAATAAAAAGCCACTAGATACCTAGTGACTTTTAGTTTAAAAATCTTTAATCATTGCTTTTTACAACGGGATGTTATTTAACCTTCTATAAATGGCATCATTAATCATTTTACTAAAAGTGTATTTAACATCTCTATACAAAGGCCAATTTTCTTCCTTTTTAGCGTATGCATCCAATATATATATATCGGGGTCTTCTTTGTCTTCATCTAAAAAGAATATACTATACTGACTATCTAATTGATCAAACACAAAATAAGGTCTATCCATTTTATAACCTGTATATTCTAACGATTCTTCACAATCCTCTCTGAGTTCTTCGAAATCATCCCACTCAAAAACCATTCCCGTTGCCTCGCTTTCACCGCCAACGCTTAAATATTCTTCGAATGCTAACGGAAACTCTTTTCCTTCATTAAACAGCCCTCTAATTTTAACTATCGTATCAATTTCAAGACCTTTCAAGGGTATCCGATTACTTAAATTTGGAGTATCCCTTAATTGTTGCATATATTTTAATTCCATTATTATTTATTTTGTTGTTGCTTAAACACTTTTTCGTACTTCTTTTTTGCTGTTTTTATTTCAGGGTAAGTCCTTATAAGGTCTGCAAACCCTTTCACAGACTCATCTGATTTTATGATAAATTGCACTTTTTTTCCTATAGATTTCAAATATTCTTCTAACATTACAAATTCACGAGAACAACTAGAACAAGTGGCAAATATATTACTGGTTTCTATAACAAATTCGTCAGCTTTGTGTACATGATTTTTTAAAAAATTATACACAAATTTTATCTCACTATCATACTTCCTAGCACGTCCTGTTAAATCATAGGCTCCCGTAACAAATGTAATAAATTCATCATAGTTCTTAAATACATCAATAGTATTTGAAGGCAATACAGGAGGGGTTCCGAATCTATCCAAAATATCCTCTTTCCTTCCAGACAAAGAAAACTCGGCAGCTTCATCAAATTGTTTTCCATTTTTGTAAAATTTAATACTAAAATCAGCTTGATTATGACCCTTTACTAACCCTGGATAATCGTCTAAATGCTTTACAAATAATTCTACTATTTCATCTTTTGTAATCGGAATTAACGATTTGGCTCTCCATAACCTTGTGGTTTCACTTACATTATGAATAAATTTAGGTCTAAAATCAATATAACTTTTTAATGTTTTTTCCAATTCTAGCCCTGCAATATCTTCTATTTCTCCCAAGATCTTATACTTCCCATTTAAAGATAAAAGACTCTCCGGATCATCCACAGATTTATCTAAAAGTTTATTGAAATCGGATTTATTTTCTACAATCGTTTTTGCACTTTTTTGCAAGCCTTTAGTAATAGCTGCTCCAATTTCTCCTGACAACGAAGCCAATTCTAACCAAAATAAAAAGCCACTAGTTACCTAGTGACTTTTTATCTGTATTTTAGAGACTACCTCTTAAAAACTACTCTATCTTCTTGAAATAATCATCTATATCCATAAAACGAGTAACCTCTGTTTGTACATAAAGCATTTCTAAAATTTCTAAGCTCGAAATAACAGTTTGCTTTTTACCAAATTTAGGCTCTCTTATACTAGTAATTAAAACCGTTTTCTTTGTTACTCCATCTCTTAAAAGATGGTCTTCATAAAGATAAGAAAAAATGCTAGTTACTCGTATATTATTTTCATCCAACTTCTCTTTAACCCTTCTGGTGATTTCTTGTTCTTTGGCTTCTATTTCTTCTTTCTTTTCAAGAGACCACTTTTTTCTATTTTCCATCATTTGACGCACTTCATTTTCCACCTCTTCTATTTTATTTTTATAATCCATAATATTATTCTTTTAATTTTCTCTTTTTTACATCAATTCAATTTAAAATACATTCTATTTTGGACTAACTAGTTACATTTTACATTTTAAATCTTAAAATATAGTTTTTTATAAAAACATATCATTCAAGAACAACATAAATATCTCAATAATCAATTTTTTTGAGGTCTTATATAACGCGACATATTGAGAGGATTTATAACATAATTTTCTTCTACAAATTGATACAATTCTTGTATATCATTTTTATTTAATGATGGATTAAATTCTATGTGTTTTTCTTTTAATACATAAATCTCTTTTATTTCGGGTAAATGCTCAAATAATAATTTATACTCTTCATAAACTTCCTTGAATGTAGTATAACTCATGTGTTCTTCATGTATTTCTAATTTTTCTAAATTGGAAAACTCAAAACGATGATACCTAGAATCTAAAAAGTTTAACAGTAAATTTTTGGCTCTGGTAATTATAATATCACCTCCTAATTTCTCATGGGCTTTTTTAATATAAATGTCGTCCTCTGTAAACTCCCTTATATTACTATATGACATCATTTCTAATAATATTTTTTTAATAACTGGTTTAATAATTTCTTAGTTTTTAATGGTTAATATTTTTCAAAAACAAAACTTATCATCTCCGATGCAGATTGAAAGTCTAATGGCTGTTTGGCCGCTATTTGAAACTCTCGTTCAGCTATTCGTGCTCTTAACTCTATTACTTGGTTGTCTGACATTATTTCTACAAATCCTTCCATAGAGATTTTGTCATGAATAATCTGTTTAGATTCTTCTCGCAACAACTTTACATCTTTAAACAACCCTTTTTTATAATCAAGTGCATGTTTACCTTCATGTATTATTTCTCCAAAAGCTTTATCTAATGTAGTTCCATTTTTGATATAAATTCTCTCTTCAACTTGTGCTGCTAAAACATTTTTAAGGTCTTCAATCTTTACCTCTTGGTCTTTTTGATAATCAGCTTCGTCTAGTATAATAAAACTATTTATAAAATATCAAAAGCATCATTATTAAATCTAGCACCTCCTTTGGGGTTAATCTGAAAATCAAAACCTCCGTTATAAACGGAGGTTTTTTAACTTATTTCTAACAGACAACAAAAACAAATATATAACGATAAGTACAAATTATCATCTACTTAGTGTAGGATGATAATATTTATCCTCTTCATTATCATAGTGCAAAAGAAAATCCGTTTTACTCCACGAAACAAAGGTTACTAATCCTTCTTCGTCATTTACAATTAATGTTGGTACTTCTTTCCCATTAAACGGGTCGTTTTCATCAAATTTAAAATTAACTTGCCAAAAATTGTAATTATATGGTGGGTCTTTTACCCAAAAACTTCCTGCTTCTATTTTAAAGCTTTCCCAATGACCAATATCTTTTAAAGCTTTCTTTGCTATTTTAATAGCTTGTTCTTTTGTTAAAACTGATTTCATAATTTTATCTCTTATATCGTTCAACATAATACCGTTTTTGTAATAATTCTTCTAAATCACCAACCCTTTTAGCTTCTTCCATTTGTGCACGACAGGATTTCTTGTAATATACGTAAGAATCAACTAACTCTTCCTCTGTCCATTTATCTTTTGTTTTCCATATGCGTTCCCATACCAACTCTTCCTTTTTCCAGTTTGGAGTATTATAAAACTTCTTACTTCCCATTTTCTTCAGGTCTTCTAAGTGCCAAATTTCATGTTGCCATGTAAGCTCTGTTATTTGTTTTCTAAAAAACAACTTGGGTGGCGGTCCTGGTCTAAAACTCCCTAAAACATTTCGAGCATTCCAATCTTTCATTCTTAAAGGATCGGTTGTTTCATCTACAAAATTAATTTGCAATTTAAAATTTTTATATTCTTGCAATAAACCACGAACTCTCTTTCTTAGAACTCTTTTACTCAATAATTTACCGTTATCCCATTCATTTATCAGTTTTCTTTCAGCTTCTACAACTTCGTATACTTCATCAATTACTTTAGCTTTCCCTGTTTCTTTAACCTCTCCTTTCCTTACCAAATCATCCAAAGACTTTTCAAAATCATCAACATTATCTATGATGGTTTTTGCACTTTTTTGCAAGCCTTTAGTAATAGCTGCTCCAATTTCTCCTGACAACGAAGCCAATTCTAACCAAAATAAAAACTCACTAATGGCTCTACCTAATTTGGTATTTTTTATCCCGGTTATTTTTAAAAGCGCATTTACTGTACCAACGGTTATTTCTGCACCTGCTATTGCGCCTTGTACAAATTTAAATACAGTAAATGTACGAATAAACTCTTTTCCTTTATTTAAGGCTTGTGCCGTTTTTACGATTCGGGCTAAATGCCTGAATTTTGCCAAATTTCCAATACCGGACAAAGTAGTAATTGCATCAACACCATATTCTGTGGCGGTAGCCATATTAATCCAAAAACTTTTATCTTCATTAGCTTTTAACAGTAACATAGGAGATAGCCGCTGTACTTCTATTGCTTTATCTTTGGAGGCATCTGCAACAAACACCGGTTGTAAAGGATGGTATTCAGCTTTCCAGTCATCTTCAACAATATTTTCTATAATCTCACCCAAATCCGGGGTAATAACCTTAAGCACATTAGTTATGGCACTTTCGTTAGGTGTCACCACAATAGTTTCTTGGTTGGTAAACTCTATATTCATATTACTGCTATAAAAACCAATAAGCTCTTTTGTTTTGTATGGCAATACTAATTGCGGTGTGTTTTTACTATTTGTATTTACCAACTGAGAAGTTTTACTAAAAACTTTATTATGTGGATTGGTAAAGCTACTAGTTCTCCATAGCAGATAAATGTAAGTGTTGAATTTTACAAAGGAATTGGTATTTAGTAAAGCATACAGTGTTAACAAGTAGCTGTTTTTAGCACTTGTTTTACGTGTAAGTAACGTATTTAAAATTTCATCATTTTTCTCCTTACTTTGATACTCAGCATCGTTTTGCGTAATTTTAACAGCATGTAATAACTTTAAAACAATATCTTCATTATTCACGCCAAAATTGGTTAGCAATCCTTCTAAAGCAACACCTATTACCTTCCATAAATAATTTGCTCCTAAAACAGCTGTTTCGTTATTCTTTGGATTTCGGTATTTATTAATTTCTTTTTCAAAAACTTCTAAAGGAACATAATACAAATACGACAATGCCTTTTGAGCGTTGTTTTCGCTTCTGTTTAGCAAAAGATAAATGATATCAATATACTTTTTACAAAAGTTATATTTATTAGTGCCTTGGGTAGTGTTTAAAATAGACACTCCGTTATTAAAGTAGGTAATAACCATAAAACCTAAAAACCCTTCTATATCTTTAAAAGTAAGTTTTATACCAAAATCTTCTTTTAAAGGATCAACCTCGAAATCGTCATTTTCCGTTGGGTGATAATCATAAAAAAGTGTTACTTGATTATTTTGATTAATTACTTTATCAGGATACCATTTTAAATTTCCTTTTTTAGGATTTAACTCAATCGAAACCTCCCTTTTACTCATATTTGATACAAAGTCAATCTCTCTAACTACATCACCCATTACAGATTCTATAAAACTACCTGAATATCCTTTTGAATCTTTATATTCAAGGTAATACGTTCCGTTTTTTAATCCTCCTAACTGTTTTGGGTCGTAATACAAGCTTCTCCTAAAGTTAACAACTGCATCTGCCAAGCGAATATTTTGTATATAAATAGCATCCTGGTGTTTATGATAATAAAAGCTATCACTTTCAATAATTGGTACTACACTAACATTAGTAAGTTCCTCAAAAAAATGATCTTCTGTATTTCCTATTCTTAAATTATAAAAACTTAAGTACTTGGTTTTTCCTTCAATGACTTTTTGCAAGTAGTACTTTAATTCTCCGGAATTTAAAACCACAACTAAATTTGACGCAATAGAAATTTTTGTAAATTGACTACTAAGCGGTGATTCTATTTTATACTCAATAACTCTATGAACTTTATCAGAGTTAATGTCTTGATTTTCAATTAAAAATTCTTCATCTATTCTTATATAGTGATATTCATAACCTCCTGAACCGGAACCTCCTTGTTTCTTAGGGTTTAAATATTCTATTAATGTTCTTAAATCACTCATACTTTTCTGTTTTATTTCAACATGTATTCTAGGACACTGGTTTCTTATCTTTAATTTTCTCTTGTAGTACATCAGGAAGCACTACCAAACCATTGAAATTGGTTTTATATGTAAAATTTTTAAGTCCATAATCATGTGCATACATAATTTTTCTTTTTTAAGGTTTTTAAAAACAAACCTTACCTCAATAGCTTGTTATTCTGTTTTTTTAGAAAGCATTAGAAAGCCTACCAATACAGTGAGTACCGGTAAAAACGATATAAACAAAAAACAATGTGATTAAAAAAGTGGTTGCATAGCCAGCAATTTGCTTGCAAAACCCACTTGATGAAAAACTAACTTTTTTCTAAAAACTAACAGAATTCTACAAAAATTCTAGGCAAGGTTTTTTCTTGTACAGACCATTGCTATTAAGCAACCGTATTGGTTTGCCCAACAATATCATAGTCTACACCTGATAAAGGGTCACCAATTTTATCTGTACTTAATTCAAACAATCCTTCTCCTTCACAACCTGTATTGCATGGTAAGCCTCCTTCATTTAAAGCTACAGAATCAGCTTGTAAAACGGTTAATGAGGTTGGTACTCTGGTTTCCCATGTTCCTTCAACTTCTCCTTGAATGGTTTGCATTTCTTCAGCAATAGATAAGTACAACTCGTCATCCATATCGGTTACCATACCTTTACCGTTCCAAATTTCTCCGGTTTTCATATACCAGTTTATGGCATCTTCAAATCCAGGGCGCACAGGTACTGTTGCTCTTGCCATAGCACTTTGTAAAAAGGCTTTAAAAATTGGATCATTACCATCTAAATAATTAAATGAGTCTTCCCATTTTTCTTTTTTTCCATAGAAATACGGATAAAATATGTATGCCATAATTTCCCAGTCAAATGCTTGCTCAAAGAACTTTACTACCTCAGAATGTACTTGTAATGATTTCCTGTCTGCTACCAACTCTGTATTAGACCCCTCCTGATAATGATCTCCTTTGGTTTCAACACCAAATGGTTTAGTCATTAAATCAATAGCAATACGTTTTAATTCACGTTTTTCAATTGCACGGTTTAATTGCGAAGCAAATTCTTTATTTTTTTCAACTCCCGCTTCATCAATCTGCTGACCTTGCATAAACTCATTGTACTCCTGCAAACGTTTGTTATATGCATCCATAATAGCGTTATAAGCTTCATTTTGCCATTGCTCAATACCTTCTTCTGTAGGAGAACACCAAATTTGAATACCAATATTTCCGGAATGACGACCAATTTGAGAATATGATGCAGCAACTTGCGAGGTTAATCCTGAAGCAAAATTACCTTCAACCTCGTTATTTTTTAAAACGCAGTTCATTCCGGCTAAGTTGACTTGGATTACTCCTACCTCATTATGAATTCCTTGATGAGACACTCCAACTTTATAAAACTTTGCTTCATATCCGTCCGGTATTTTTATTTCACTTGCCCCTGCTGATACCTCATCCCATTGATGATGTTCTGACGTTTCGACTACCGTAAACGAAAAAGATTTTCCAACTGATTTTGTTTCAGGGTATGCTTTTACTTCCGCATTGTACAACCCTGCCAAGATTTGATAATTCCCCTCATTAATATCAGCAGCAGAAAGAATTCCACTTCCAATTCTTCTACCAAATTCATCAAATCTAGGGGTATTTAAATCTTTAAGATGTTCCGGCTTTATTGGTGCAATTAACGCACTCTCTTTAACACTGCTTTTTTTATTAAGAAACGCATCTATATAGAACTTTGCGGGTTCCGGTAAAGCAAATTCATACATTAAGCGTTTACCATAATTCACCAATTTGTTCTTATAAATTTTATCTACCCAACGGTACACACCTGTAACATGCTTGTCTCCTTTTCTGTTATCGAAACCATGGGTATTGTTTTCTTCATGCTCACGCAATACTCTGGATGTACGCTTGTAACTAACTTTTTGTACCACACGTTCCAAAGCACGCTCGGCAACCTCCTGCGCATAGGTTTGTGCTTGTAAGTTTGAATTGGATACCGAACTACTATTTGATGTATTATAATTAGTACCTGCAGAATATTTTTGACCCCATATTTCACCAGAAACACTTGCATTTGCTCCAAAGCTGGTGGTAGCATCTTTATTTACAATAGAAGAGGCCTCGCTTTGCATTTCGTTACGTTCTGAAGTAGTGGTATCTGTTAAATTTTCTACCTCTTTTTCAGAACTTTGCTCTGTAGTTTGTTCATACGAAGTTAAATTTCTGGTTGAACGCTCTTTAAATTCACGAGCCATAATGTTTTCAATATGAGAAACCTCTCCCGGAACGTAACAACAAATTTCTTGTTCTACACGTCTAAAATCAGCAATTCCTAATTGAGTTACCCCATACAAATTGCCATCACTTTCTACCGGTACAACAACATCTCCTCCATCAACAGAAATCACTTGTTTACATTGCCCTTCAATTTCTTTTGAGTTTCCATCAACAAAAATATCTTCTTCAAAAGTTAGTACAGCACCATTACTTAGTGTAAATCTTGCATTCATTTTGTACACTCCCCTAGCAAAAACCATTCTGGCTGGGAAAAATGTCACTACAAGATCTCTACTATCAAAATCTGAAGCTTTTGAACGAACCTCAGTTCCGGAATACACCTCAACCCCCGCAGTGTCTGACAGGCTATATGTAGCATCTGTAACAGCTAAATTAGTCGCTTTTTCAACACGTAAAATAATTTGAACACTATAATCTATTGGTTTAATAGGCCAGTTGATATATCGGTTAAGCATTCCATAGTAAGAATATAAAGGCACCTTATTGTGAATCTCAAAAGAAATATTTTCTCCTTGAATCTGAACATCTTTTGTTCCCTCAGGTACATTTGTAATAATATTTTGCTGTTCTTCTTTAATTTTCTGTTTTAACAAGGTATTTACTTCAGAAAAAGTACTCAAACCTTTAAATTCCTCTGTATTTAAAAGATTAACAGTCTCTTGTGTATATAACTGCACATCTCCTTCTGTAGTCCTTACAATTTCGGGAGCTTTCTCAAATTCGAATTTAGGGAAATCAATTTTTGGAAAAACTTCTATTTCTCTAAACATAGCTGTTTTAACATCTACAATTCTTTGAATAGTAGGTATTGCTGCTTTCTTTAATTCATCAACAGCACTATCATACACTTTTAACGCTTCTTCATACCTGATTTGTTCCGTTTTATTATAAGACATTTCAGCCGTTTCCAATTCCTTTAAACTTGCTCTATATTGTACTAATCGGTCTTGTGCCTGATTAGCCAATAAACTATTTTTTAAATAGGCTGAAACTCCCGAAGACAAAACTACCGAATCATTAACTACTGATTTAT
Organism: Tenacibaculum sp. TC6; assembly: GCF_050606265.1. Classification (NCBI taxonomy): domain Bacteria; kingdom Pseudomonadati; phylum Bacteroidota; class Flavobacteriia; order Flavobacteriales; family Flavobacteriaceae; genus Tenacibaculum; species Tenacibaculum sp. TC6. The sequence continues at coordinate 86,057 of NZ_JBOCUK010000009.1, forward strand.
TTGCAGTCAGAATCACTTCTTTCGGAATTATCACACTAGCATTTGCTCTTCTTTCAAATTCCTTTTTTTCTTCTGCTGAAAAAATAGGAACTCCTTCTTTAGGTACTATAGAAGGTTCAAACACTCCAAACTTTTTTATAAATCGAAATCCTATTAAAAGATGTATTAATACATCTCTTACTTTTGTAGACTCCTTATGAATGGTATTATAAAATAACTGGTTCCATAAACCAAATTCTAAATCATTAAATTTAACAGCATTTACATCAATTTCACTCGGAAAGTTATCTACAATACTTATATAGCTCAATGAAGTTTTATTCTTTGCCAACCACATTGAAAAGCTATAAATACTAGCATAGGTATTTTTAACTTCTAAACGGGTTTTTAAAGGCGTAAAATCAATGTTATAAGCATCTGTTAAAGCCTGTCTTCTGCTTTGCTCTTCAACCACGCCATCTATAGCAGTTAAAGCTTTGTTTTTAGCCTTACTTTCTTCAGGAAATTTAATAAACCCAATAGCTAACTTTTCTTCTTCAATGGTTTGCGGACCACGTAATGTTACAAACCTAAACAGGTTTGATTTGATTGGTTTTTTACTCATTTTTAGTATTTTTTAATTATTAATTAAGCTCATTTGAGCAACTGCTTTAATTGCTTCTCTAACAGCTCATCTTCGAACTTAATTCAATAAAATGTTTGAAAATTTTGAGTGAGATTTTAAAAAAATGAAAAAAATCAAGCTAAAATCTCTAAAACACAATCACTAAAACTACACAAATGTTTGACTGTAAAAGTTTTTTTGTATATTAGCAATTAATTACAACGCAAATATAAAACATTTTACAAAAATAAACAAACAAAAGTTTAATTTTTATTGTAAAATGTTTTACACCCTAAAATAGTAGCAGAAATGGATATATCTGAAAAAATAGCAACAATTAGAGATGCTTTTAACTTAAATAATTTTTCTTTTTCTAAACGAATAGGGGTAACCGGAACCACTGTAGATAGCATTGTTAACGGAAGACCTCAATCTGACGGAAGCAGAAAAAAAACCAAACCGGGCTATGATGTTCTTACAGCGATTATTAATGAGTTTGATATAAATCCGGATTATTTATTTGGAAAAAGTGAGGTAATGTTAAAATCTGACGCCACTGAAAGCCCAACATATTCTGGAGTGCCACAGGTGGTTGCCGTAAACACCTCCGGAAATGAAAATGTAGTATATGTTCCCGTTCAAGCCAGAGCCGGTTATTTAAACGGGTATGGTGATGCTAATTATATTGAACAACTACCTTCTTTTCATATGCCTCACTTAAGTAACGGTACCTATCGTTGTTTTGAAGTTCAAGGTAACTCTATGGTTCGTACTTTTTTTGATGGCGATTTGGTGTTTGGAAAATATGTTGAAAATTTAAATGATATTAAAGACGGTCGTGTATACGTTATTATTAGTAAAAATGACGGTGTTGTTTTAAAACGTGTGATTAACAGAATTAAAGAACGAGGTAAACTTATTTTAAAAAGTGATAACAAAAACGGAAATTACCCAACTTACACCATTAATGCAGAAGAAATTATGGAAGTTTGGTATGTTACTATGTTTGCTTCAAAACAAATGCCTGAACCGATAGATGTTTATGACAGATTACACGATTTGGAAAGTAAAGTAGTAGAACTAGAGGAGCAAATGAAAAACAGCAAATAAACAGCCTTTTATATGTTTAATAGGTTTATTTACTCCTTATTTTTTTTCACATCTCTTGCCACTTTTTCTCAATCTAATTGGCAAAAGTTTACATCGTTATCATCGCCTAAAAAAACGTGGGTTATTCTGCATCCTTTTAAGGCCGAAAAGGCATTACTTATTTCTAGTGAAGCTAAACAGGTTGCCGATTCTATTAAAAACTCTCCTTTATTAGACGGTGATGCTTCCGGAGGACAAGTTGATGCTTTTAGACATGCCTTTTGGATGGCTCGCTTACGACAGGAAATAGGAGAAAGTGCCGCAAGATCACTTGGAAAAGCACATGAAAAAGAAAATTATCAAACCTACAAAAAACGAAAACTGGAAGATGGGGTTGTTCCTGATGAGATTTCAACACTGATGGATTTATTTAACAATGATGTAGGCCTCTCTCTTACCAGAAAAGGTAGTAAAACTTCTACTCAAGGACTCATATACCGAGTAATAAACGCTATACATCAAGGAAAATTAAAGATTATTAAAAAAGATGCAAAAGGTCAGTTTTTAACCTGTGAAGGAGCTGTTATTAGTAATGAATCTTTAGCAGGTAAGTGGAAAAATAACAAATGCCTTATTGATTCTAATCCAAAATAACCATGCAAAAAGTATATTTTATATCCGGTACTATGTGTACTGAAGAGTTGTGGCAATTTATATTTCCAAATCTCAACAAGGTAACTCCTGTTCATATAGATATTACTCCGGCTGATTCTTTTGACGGTATTAATCAACTAATTGCTCATGCAATTGACGAAAAAGAACCTGTAACATTGGTTGGATTTTCTTTAGGTGGTTTTTCTGCTATGAATTTTGCTATTGAACATCCTGAAAAAATAAAACGACTCGTAATAGTTGCTGCTAATGCAAATGGATTAAATGATAATGAGGTAAAACTAAGAAAAAGCACGCTTAGCTTTTTAGAAAAACACAGTTACAAAGGTATTTCACAAGCAAGAATTCAACAGTTTTTACATCCATCTAACCATCAAAATAATGAATTGATTTCTATTATTAAAAAAATGGATACTGATTTAGGAAAAGATGTACTTATAAGACAGTTAAAAGCTACTTCAAATAGGGTTGATATAACCAACAAACTTATACACTTTGAAAAACCTATTTTATGTATTGCTGCCGAAAACGATTCCTTAGTTAATCCTTTAGAAATAAAATCTTTATCAAAAAAATTAAAAAAAGGAACCTTTGTTAGCATTAAAAACTCAGGACATATGATTCCTTTAGAAAAACCAAAAGAACTATCTTATTTATTATCTATCAATTTAGTTTAGAAGTCTCTGGAGAAAACCGTAACTTTGCCAAACCAAAAAAACGACAACTAACTAAACCGAAAAAATGTCTAACCCACATTAAATACGTATAATAGATTCGGTATGGAAATCGGCCCTTTTTTAGATGCTATTAAAGAAACTCTTGATATATCAGTTTCCTATTTTACAAGTCCGCAACGACGCACCTATTTTATTTACCTAATTTCTTCTTCAATATTAGCTTATTACGTTTACTATAAATCAAAAAATAAAAAGTCTTTTATACACTATCTTTTTCCTAAAAAGGTTTGGCTAAGTAATTCTGCTTTTGTAGACTATTCAATTTTAGTATTTAATAGTTTGTTTAAAGTTATTTTTATAGGCCCTTATTTAATTCTAGGGCTTTACATTGCTTTTTACACCAATGAGTTTTTACTTAAACAATTTGGCTATACAACAGTTACTCTAGGCAAAACAGAAACACTAATTTATTATACTATAGCTCTTACTGTTATAGATGATTTTTTAACTTATATTATTCATTTGTTAATGCATAAAGTGCCATTTTTATGGGAATTTCATAAAGTACACCATTCGGCTACCACACTAAATCCTTTTACTCAATACAGAATTCACCCTGTTGAATTATTAATCAATAATGCTAAAAGTTTATTGGTTTTTGGAGTGCTAACTGGCGTTTTTGATTATTTATCAAATCATCAAATTAACAAACTACTCTTTTTAGGGGTTAATGTTTTTGGTTTTTTATTTATGCTTTTAGGTGCCAATCTAAGGCATTCTCATGTAAAATTAACCTATCCCGGTTTTATAGAAAAGTTAGTGATAAGTCCGTTTCAACATCAAATACATCACAGTAATGCCCCTGAACATTATGATAAAAATATGGGGTCTAAATTTGCTATTTGGGATTGGCTATTTGGCACCTTAGTTTTATCAAAATCTGCCAGTACTATCTATTTCGGAATTGATGAAAGTGAAAGTAAATTTCGCTCTTTTACAGGGAATTTACTAAGTCCGTTTCAAAACATTTTTACCTCTATAAAACATTTCGTTAAAAAAGTTACTCGTTAATTATTTGATTTTTATTTTCTTTTAAAATCAACTTACTAATTATGTAAGTTTTACACTGGTTAAGAGTATTTAAAAACTTTTCTATTTATACCCATTCTAAATATCAAACAAAACAATTCGGAAAGTTTGTTCAAATAGTGTGTTCCACTTAAATTTGTGGTTATTATTTAATCAACAAACAAAATAATGAGCGGATTATTAAAATCTTCTATAGGAAGAAAATTTGCCATGGCACTTTCGGCATTTTTCTTAATGTTTTTTTTACTACAGCATTTTGCAATTAACATCACTTCAATTTTCCCTGACAACGGAGCTACTTTTAATAAGTTATCTCACTTTATGGGAACCAACCCATTTGTGCAGTATGCCTTACAGCCTGTATTAATTTTTGGTGTTGTTTTTCATTTTGTAATGGGATTTGTTTTAGAGTTAAAAAACAAAGATGCTCGTCAAGTAAAATATGCTAAAAACAACGGAGCTGCTAATTCTACTTGGATGAGTAGAAATATGATTTACAGTGGGCTTGCTATTTTAGCGTTCGTTGTGTTACACTTTATTGATTTTTGGATTCCGGAATTAAATACTAAGTTCATTCAAGGAGACTGGACTGGTATGCACAATGGTGAGTTCAGATATTTTCATGAGTTGCAACACAAATTTGTAAATCCGATAAGAGTGGGAGCTTATGTTATAGCTTTTGTGTTCCTAGCACTACACTTATTACACGGATTTAGTTCTGCTTTCCAATCAGTTGGAGCAAATAACAAATATACCAGAGGATTGAAAACATTTGGTAAAGTTTACGCTATCGGTATTCCTGTTGGATTTATCATTGTTGCGTTATTTCACCACTTCAGTCACTAATTAAACCACTTAAAATATGGCTATTTTAGATTCAAAAGTACCAAAAGGTCCATTAAAAGATAAGTGGACAAACTATAAAGATAAAATTAACTTAGTTAACCCTGCCAATAAACGTTTAATTGATGTTATAGTTGTTGGAACAGGTTTAGCAGGAGGTTCTGCTGCAGCTACTTTAGCAGAATTAGGATATAATGTAAAAGCATTTGCTTACCAAGATTCTCCTCGTAGAGCACACTCTATTGCTGCTCAAGGAGGTATCAACGCTGCTAAAAATTACCAAGGTGATGGAGATTCTACCTACCGTTTATTTTACGATACGGTAAAAGGAGGAGATTACCGTTCTCGTGAAGCAAACGTTTATCGTTTAGCTGAGGTTTCTGCAAACATTATTGATCAGTGTGTGGCGCAAGGTGTTCCTTTTGCACGTGATTATGGTGGGTTATTAGATAATCGTTCGTTTGGAGGTGTATTAGTATCACGTACTTTTTATGCTAAAGGACAAACAGGTCAGCAGTTATTATTAGGGGCGTATTCAGCAATGAACCGTCAAATTGCCCGTGGTAAGATTGAAATGTTCAATCGTCATGAGATGTTAGATGTTGTTCTTGTTGATGGAAAAGCTCGTGGTATTATTGCTCGTAACATGGTTACCGGTGAAATTGAGCGTCATTCAGCACACGCTGTTGTAATTGCTTCCGGAGGATATGGAAATGTATATTTCTTATCTACCAATGCAATGGGATCAAATGCTACCGCTGCATGGAAGATTCACAAAAAAGGAGCTTTCTTTGCTAACCCTTGTTTTACACAAATCCACCCAACATGTATTCCACGTTCAGGTGATTATCAGTCTAAATTAACGTTAATGTCTGAATCATTACGTAATGATGGTCGTATTTGGGTACCAAAGAAAATGGAAGATGTATTAGCAATTCGTGAAGGAAAATTAAAACCTATTGAAATTGCTGAGGAAGATAGAGATTATTACTTAGAAAGAAGATATCCGGCATTTGGTAACTTAGTTCCTCGTGACGTTGCTTCTCGTGCTGCTAAAGAGCGTTGTGATGCAGGTTACGGTGTAAATGCTACCGGTGAAGCTGTATATTTAGATTTTAAATCGGCTATTGAGCGTTACGGTAAAGAACAGTGTAAATTACACGGAAATGAAAACCCAACGCATGCTCAAATTATAGCAGAGGGTGAAAAAGTAGTAGAGAATAAGTATGGTAACTTATTCCAAATGTATGAGAAGATCGTAGATCAGAATCCATACAAAACACCTATGATGATTTATCCGGCAACTCACTATACCATGGGAGGTATTTGGGTAGACTATAACTTAATGACTACTATTCCTGGTTGTTATGCTATTGGAGAGGCTAACTTCTCTGACCACGGAGCTAACCGTTTAGGTGCTTCTGCATTAATGCAAGGTTTAGCAGACGGTTATTTTGTATTACCATATACTATTGGTGATTATTTATCTCACGATATTCGTACCGGAAAAATTCCAACGAATACTCCTGAGTTTGATGAGGCTGAAAAAGCAGTGAAAAATCGTATTGATTTCTTCATTAACAATAAAGGAACTCACTCTGTAGATTATTACCACAAGAAATTAGGACAAATTATGTGGGATAAATGTGGAATGGCTCGTAACGAACAAGGTTTAAAAGAGGCTATGGCTGAAATTAAAGCGTTACGTGAAGATTTCTGGAAAAACGTTACTGTACCTGGAGGTGCTAATGAAATGAACCCGGAACTAGAAAAAGCAGGTCGTGTGGCTGATTTCTTAGAATTAGGTGAATTATTTGCTCGTGATGCTCTGGATAGAACAGAATCTTGTGGTGGTCACTTCAGAGAAGAGTCAGTTGAATTAGACGGGCCTCAAAAAGGTGAAGCAAAACGTGATGATGCTAACTTTACTTATGTAGCTGCTTGGGAATATAAAGGAGAGCCGGCAGATGCTGTTTTACATAAAGAAGATTTAGAGTTTAACGATATTGAATTAAAACAACGTTCATACAAATAAGAAAGGATTATGAATATGAATTTAACACTTAAAATTTGGCGTCAAAAAAACGCAAGTGATAAAGGAAAAATGGTCGAATATAAAGTGACCGATATTTCTGAACATATGTCCTTCTTAGAAATGCTGGATGTATTAAATGAACAATTAATTGCAAAAGGTGAAGAGCCTGTAGCTTTTGATCATGACTGTCGTGAAGGTATTTGTGGAATGTGTTCATTATACATTAACGGAGAGGCTCACGGACCGGATAGAGGCGTAACTACTTGTCAGTTACACATGCGTATGTTTAACGATGGTGACACTATTTTTATTGAACCGTTTAGAGCAAAAGCTTTTCCGGTAATTAAAGATTTAGTAGTAGATCGTTCTGCTTTCGATAGAATTCAACAAGCTGGAGGTTATGTTTCGGTAAATACTTCAGGAAATACTCAAGATGCTAACGCAATTCCTATTAATAAAGAGAATGCTGACAAAGCTTTTGATGCAGCAACTTGTATTGGATGTGGTGCTTGTGTAGCAACTTGTAAAAACTCTTCTGCTATGTTATTTGTGGGTGCTAAAGTGTCGCAATATGCTTTATTACCTCAAGGGCAAATAGAAGCTGTAGACCGTGTTAAAAACATGGTTGCACAAATGGATTTAGAAGGTTTTGGTAACTGTACTAACACCGGAGCTTGTGAAGTTGAATGTCCGAAAGGAATTTCATTAGAAAACATTGCTCGTATGAATTCTGAGTTCTTAAAGGCAAGTTTAAAAGGATAATACATATTTTATTCAAAATATATAAAAAGCGAAACCGGTTGGTTTCGCTTTTTTATTGTTCGTTTATTCCTTGTATAGTTACGCTTGTGGGTTTCTTTTTAAAATAAATTAGAAATTAGAAGTATATTTGCCCAGCTATTTGACAAACATGAAAATCTGGGGGGATTTGAGTGTGAAAAAGGTCAATATAAAACACTTTTTTTAATGTCTAATGAGATATAAGAAAGCCTGAGTGTTCTACTCAGGCTTTTATTAATTAAACCTTATTGTTTTCTTTCTTTTCAACTAAGCCCTTTATTTTAATCAATTTTCTTTCTTCTTTAGCATTTGATATAATTATTAATGATTTTGAAAATCCTCCGAGTCTCTTCGTATCATATTCAATTTCTATAAACCCTTTTTTTCCGGGCATAATGGGTTTTTCAGGCTTTTTAGGTACTGAACAACCACAACTCGATTTTATTTCTTTAATGAGTAAAGGCTCTGCTCCTATGTTGGTAAACTCAAAAGTTCTTTTGCCTTCAGAGTTAAAAGCTACTTTACCATAATCAATGGTTTCTGTCACAAATTTGAATTCTTGTGCGTTCATAGAATTAGTTACTAAGTAAATAACTAAAAATAAAATTAGTGTTCTCATGTATCATCTGATTTAACGGTTAATTAATTTCTTTTTGTATTGTTTTAATCATGTTTAAAGCATTTTCGTCATTTGGTTTTAACCTTAGAAAATGATTAAAACTCTCCAACGCTTTTTTGTAATTTTTCACTGTGTAATATGCTTCACCTAAACTATCATATACATTAGATTTATAAGGATACATACTAGCATTTAATTCAAAAACAAAAAGGGCTTTTTCCTGTTGTTTTGAGTGCAATAACACATAACCATAGGTGTTTAATTCTCTACTGCCAAATGTGAATTCTGATAAACCATCTGTTAAATTTGTTTTCATTTTTGTTAATTCCTCAATAGAATTTTGCTGCATCAGTTTATTTAAATATTCAACAATTCTATAATTCGGAAGATAATTTTCACCTTTTACTATTTTCAGAATATCACGTTCAAAATCTTCTTTAGGAAACTCAACAATTCTATTAATCTCTTTATTATTTTTATAAAAAATAAAGGTAGGTACTCTATGAATATTTAGGTTTTTCTCTTCGCCTCCGGGTGATTGTTTATAGGCATCTTGCTTTTTATCAACTGCAATCATCTCAAGTTGTTTATCAGGAAAACCCGCTTGAGTTAACACCTTATAAAATTTAGGTAGTTCACGTTTACTATCGCCACACCATGATCCGTAAAAAACTTGAATATTATATTGTTGTAATGAGTCTTTTAATTGATTAATAACTGTTGTATTGGTTAAGTATTTATCATAATTTTCATGAAACCAATTAAAACTTTTGTTGGTAAAAGCATATTTATTCGTTTTACCTAAAAGCATCGGTTTTCCATTATCGTCATTTACCACTGTATTTAACTGTTGACCTAAAACTTGATAACAGACAAACAGCGTAAGAAAGCAGGTTTTTTTTATCATATTAGTTGATTGGTTTTGATTGATGCCACTAAAGTATTTTTCTTTTCCCATGCATTAAAATTTGTAGGATAATTGGCGTATAAACCTGTATTAACAACAAACAAGTAGTTATTGGTACTTGTTAACCGGTAGTTCATACTTCTATTTTGAGTTAAAAGTGTATTTTTAATATTTTCATCCTCATTATGAATTTTATTAAAGCACATAGCACACAAATAATAATTCACTTTCTTTTTTGGTTATTATTTGTTTTGGTTTCATTGTTTGTTTTTACACGTTATTATTGGGCTGAAAATCCGTTTTTACAGTACTTTTTTATACTCGTGGTAATTGTGTATACCAACAACTTGGTTTTATTGCCTTATTTCGTTAAAAAAAGGTGGTATTTTCTATATACTTTAGTGTTTGTTATTATCTCTTTCTTGGCAACTCAGTTATATTGCAATGTTTTTACCAGATGCGGTTGCAGCTTTTTAAAATGTTTGAGCGATTATTTATGGCAAACGATAACCCCGCTTATTTTCTTTTCTTTTATTTGGATGTTATTCAGATATATAGATAAAACGAAAGAGGTTGAAAAAATTCAGCAAGAAAGAACGGAGTTAGAGCTTAAATTTTTAAAATCACAGATAAACCCACATGTATTATTAAACAATTTAAATACTATTTACTCATTTGCTTTAGATAAGCCAGATGAAACTCCTGACTTAATATTAAAACTTTCAGACAACTTAAAACATGTTTTATATGAAAGCAACTCACAAAAAGTAGATTTGCTTAAAGAATTGACATTTATTGATAATTATATTGAGCTGCAAAAGCTTAGAACCGAAGGTATAAAACACATACATTATCAAAAAAATATTGAAGAAAGTAATCTTCAAATTGCTCCGCTATTATTAATTACCATTATTGAGAATGCCTTTAAACACAGTAGTGTAAATAGCGATATAGATATTCTTATAGAAGTAAAGAACAATGCTCTTTTTTGTTCTTGTAAAAACAAATTTAACCCTTCAAAAGCTACTAATGATAATACAATAGGATTACAAAATTTAAAAAAGCGACTGGCCATTTTGTATAAAGACAAGTATAAATTAAGCATTAGTGCATCAGAGTATTTTATTGTAAATCTGGAATTAAATTTAATGTAGTTATGAATTGTATTATTATTGAGGATGAAATTCCTGCTCAACGAGTATTAAAAAATTACATTAACAGAATTCCTGATGTACACCTCATTGGTTGTTTTCAAACAGCTTCTAGTGCAAATCTATTTTTAAAAGAACAAACTGTTGAAGTTGTTTTATTAGATATTAATCTTCCAGATATTTCGGGGTTAGATTTTATTAAAACGGTTAAAAACCCACCTCAAATTATTGTAACTACTGCCTATCCTAATTATGCTGTTTCTAGCTTTGAATTAGACACTATTATTGATTATTTGGTAAAACCTTTTTCTTTTGATCGTTTTTTAAAAGCCATGGCAAAAGCTGAAAAGGTTATAAACAGGCATGAAAATTCTCAGCAAGAATCTATTTTTTTAAATATTGACAAAACTATTCATAAAATACAGTTGAATAGTATTTATTATTTAGAGTCTGACAGAAATTACCTAACCTTTGTTACTTCTGAAAAGAGATTAACTATTATCGATTCTTTAAAAAACTGGAAAGACATTTTAAACCAAGATCAATTTGTTCAAATTCATAAATCGTACATAATTAATTTTAAAAAGGTTGAAAAATATAGCGGAAGTTTTGTGTTTATCAATCAACAAAAATTACCTATAGGCAGAACTTACAAGTCTGATTTTACTAGCTATATAAAAACGGTTAAATAGAAAATTATTCCGTTTTATAAACTGTACCGTTTTTCATAACAAATACAACATTCTCCATCGTATGAATGTTTTTTGTAGGCTCTTCATTTACGGCAACAATATCTGCATAAAATCCTTTTTTAAGTTGACCTATTTCCTTTTCCATTTTTAAAAGTTTGGCATTCGTTATGGTTGCTGATTGAATAGTTTCCATTGCGGGCATTCCGGCATCAACCATAAATCCAAACTCCTTCCCATTATTACCGTGTTTAAACACCCCGGCATCTGTACCAAAAGCTATTTTTACTCCTTTTTTATACGCTTTAGCAAAAGTTCCCTGTATTTGAGGACCAACTGCCAAAGCTTTAGGCACTACAATATCCGGATAAAAGCCTTTTACTTTTGCTTTTTCTTCTACCTCTTTTCCTGCGGTAATTGTAGGAACTAAATACACGTCATATTTCTTCATTAATTCCATAGTTCCGTCACTCATATATGTTCCGTGCTCAATTGTTTTTACGCCTCCTATAATAGCTCTTTTCATACCTTCATCTCCGTGCGCATGTGCAGCTACGTGCATTCCGTAATCATTAGCTGTTTCACAAATTGCTTTAATTTCTTCAATTGTAAATTGTGGATTATCTCCGCTCTTTGCCACACTCAGCACACCACCTGTTGCGGTTATTTTTATACAATCTGCTCCATTTTTATAGCGTTGTCTAACCGCTTTTTTGGCATCTTCTACACTATTAACCACTCCTTCTTTGGGTCCTGGATTTCCAATTAAAACTCTACTACTTCCATTAGTCGGATCGGCATGTCCTCCGGTAGTGGCTAATGATTTCCCTGCAGTAAAAACTCTAGGTCCTGGTATTTTTCCTTCGTTTATTGCTTTTCTTACAGAAATATTAACTCCCGTGCCTCCTAAATCACGTACTGTAGTAAATCCTTTTAAAAGAGTTGTTTTAGCAAAACCAACGGAATTGAAAGCAATATCTGCTTCATTTAAAATGTATTTATTTAATCTTGTTTTTGCATCGAATTCTTGTTCAATATGCACATGCATATCAATCAACCCGGGCATAACAACTTTATTTTTTAGATCAATTGTTTTGTCTGCTTTTCTTTTAGGAGCAATAAAGCCGTCTAAAACTTCAGTTATTTTAAGACCATCAACAATAATCGTTTTATTCTTTTCTATGGTTCCTTTTTCAGTATCAATTAATTTTCCACAGTATATATAAGTACTTTGAGCTTGTAATAAAGCACTAGCCAATACTAAGATAATTAGTAAAGTTGTTTTTTTCATGTGTTCTTTAAAATTAACTACGTTCTAAATATACACTTTTTCATACTAAACAGGGTTTAGCATCTTTGTAGCTTACAGGTAACTTATTAAGTTGAATGAGAAAAGTACTAAATAATCTAGTTATTAAAATATAGATAATGTTGATTCAGTAGTAAATTTTTCTAAAAACTGCATTCCTTTAAATGAGTTTCCTTTTCTATTTAATTTCGGACTCCAAACGGTAATTACATAGTGCCCGGGATGTACAGCAACGATACCTCCTCCAACTCCACTTTTACCAGGTAATCCAACCTTAAACGCAAATTCACCTGATTCATCATAAAAACCACAAGTTTGCATTAAAGCATTCATTCGTTTTGATTGACTTTTTGTTAAAACTTGTTCATTATTATGAGGGTTTATTCCATTATTTGCTAAAAACAAAAAGGTTTCGGAAAGTTCTATACAACTCATTTCTAAGGAACAGATATCAAAATAGAAATCTAAAACTTCAGACGGGTCATTTTCTATATTACCGAAGGATTTGATAAAATTACATAATGCCACATTTCTATAGCCAACAGATCGTTCTGACGTTGCAATTTTATTGGAATAATCTATCGGTTTTCCTCCTGATAATTTTCTAACAAAATTGAGAAACTCGTTTTTATAATCTTTTAAATTACTTATTAAAATATCGGAAATTACAATGGCTCCTGCATTAATAAACGGGTTTCTGGGGATTCCTCTATCGGTTTCTAGCTGAATTAATGAATTATAACTAGTTCCGGAAGGTTCTACGCCTAATCTACTCCAAATAGACTCTCCTAAAATACTGTATGCTAAACTTAGCGAAAGTACTTTAGAAATACTTTGAATTGAAAATTTTTCAGTAAAGTTGCCTTTTCCATACTTAAATTCACTTATTGAAGTAAGATAAACTCCAAATTTTTGTGCATCTACATTTAATAATTCCGGAATGTACGAAGCAACTTCTCCTAAGTCATTTATAGCTTTTACCTCAGCAAATACTTCTTCAATTATTCTATCAAAACCTTCCATACTTACATTACTTTGCTTTGTCATGCACTTTCGTGGGTATATGATCATTCCAAACAGTTAAAATGTCTGTAGCAACACTGGCTCCGCTACCTGCAGCAATTGCAAACTGACTTCTTAAACCGGCAAGGGTTCCGCAAACATATAATCCTTCTTTAATTAAGTAATTAAAATTTCTAAGCTGAATTCTGTCTTTCATAGCATTTTCTCTTGAATGACGCTCAACATATTGTTCTAAACCTGCTATTTCAAATGGCTTTGCATAGTTTAATGCGATTACTGCATTTTTTGTAAAAAACTCGTTTTTATTCGTAACGACTTTATAGCCTTGTTCATCGTCTATAACAGCGATTACTTTTTCATGTTCAATTTGAGTAACTTGCGGATAAAGATTTTTTAATTGCTCTTTTCCGTTAACTAAAATATCTTTACCCAAAGTTCCGGCAGGTAAGCCTAGCACATTATTAAACAGGGCTTCTTGTAGATGTGAGGCTCTTTGATGCATAATGATTCCTACTTTTTTGCCTTGGGCATATTCTCTTTCAAGAGCAGAACCAAGCAACAAAGCGCATTGCATTCCTGCCACACCACCTCCAACAATTAATACATCAAATTCCATTTAAACAAACAGTAGTTTTATATTGGAAGCAAATAATTTTACAGCTATGGCAAGTAAAATAACACCAAACACCTTTTGGATTATTTTAATTCCGTTCTTTCCAATTACTCTTTCAATTTTAGTCGATGTTTTTAAAACAACAAAAATTAAAATTACGTTTAAAATAATGGCTACAATGATATTTATCCAATCGTATTGAGCTCTAAGTGATAAAAGAGTAGTTAAACTTCCGGGACCGGCAATAAGTGGAAAGGCAATAGGGAATACTGTTGCATTTATAGCTTCATCTTCATCTTCTTTATACAAAGTGATTCCTAAAATCATTTCTAAAGCAATAAAAAATAGGATAAATGATCCGGCTACGGCAAAAGATTTAACATCAATTCCTATTAAATTAAGAAGTCTTTGTCCAAAGAATAAGAATACAATCATTATTACCCCTGCGATAATAGATGCTTTACCAGATTGTATATGTCCTACTTTTTTTCGAAGGTTAATAACTATAGGAATGTTACCTACAATATCAATAACTGCAAATAAAACCATAAATACAGTAAATGTTTCTTTTAAGTTAAAAGCTTCGAAAATTTCAATAATTCCCTCCATGATATGTTGTTTTTCGGTGGCAAAATTAGATAAGTAAACTAACAATCTACTATTTTTGTAAAAAATTTACATAAATCTAATATACTATTTTAAAGTTTATTTTGTGCAAGTCACGTATTTTTAAGTAGTAAAACGTTATTGTAACCAAGAATTAAATATGTTTCAATTAGGAAAAACCATAGTTTCTGAAGACATCCTTGAAAAGGAGTTTGTGTGTAATTTATCTGCTTGTAAAGGTGCTTGTTGTATAGATGGGGAGGCCGGTGCCCCATTAGAAAAAGAGGAAATTGAAATTTTAGAAAAAATTTATCCGAAAGTAAAACCTTTTTTACGTAAAGAAGGAATTGAGGCTATAGAGAAACAAGGTACTTGGGTTACGGGTGATTTCGATGAGTTAGAAACTCCATTAATTGATGGTGCAGATTGTGCTTATGTTATTTTTGATAAGAAAGGAACTGCTTTGTGTGGTATAGAAGAAGCGTATAACCAAGGAATTATTGATTGGAAAAAACCGGTTTCTTGTCATTTATACCCTATAAGAATACAAGATTATAGCGAATTTTCTGCCGTTAATTACCACAAATGGGAAATTTGTGATGATGCTTGTTCTTTAGGAAAAGAACTACAAGTTCCTGTTTACAAATTTGTAAAGGAAGCCCTAATAAGAAAGTTTGGTAAAAACTGGTATGATGAATTAGAAAAAGTTGCTGAACAAATGTTTGAGTAACATTTGTTCAGCACACTTATTTTTTACTTAATAACTATTTTCTTAGAACTTTTTCTATTTTGCTGATCAAAAATATTCATTATATATACTCCTGAGCTTAAATTAAGTTCTATTTTATTAGATTCATTAGTTTCGAAATCTATTTTTTGATGATAAACTTCTTGCCCTTTTATATCATATACAGTCATTTTTACTTTCCCAAGGTCACTTTTACCATAAACAGTAACTGTCCCGTTAGAAATAGTAGGATAAACTGTAAATTTTTCCGTTCCTTTTATTACATCATCAATTGAAGCTGTTTCACCTGTAAACTTACCTGAAAAAATACCTCTACCATAAGTTGCTGCGAATACAGTATTATCATCTCTTAAATCTAAATCTAATACAGGTACGTTACTCATTCCGTTATATGATTGTGTCCATTTTGGTGTATCTGATGAAAAATTTGATGTTTTCCAAACTCCTAAATCTGTTCCTATAATTACTTCTTCTCTATTAAGCGGATTTTGTAAAATCGTTTTTACCGGAATATCTGGAAAATCACCTTCTTTACTAGACCAGTTAACTCCACCATCATTTGTATACCAAATACTTTTAACTCCATAGTTATGCATAGTAACAAAAATTTCATTTTCATTTGCTCCAAATTCTATATCAGATATAGAACCAACAAATTCACTTCCTGTAATTTCAGACCATTGTGGTAAATCACTTTCTGCATTATTTACTAATAATAATTTTCCACTTTCAAGTCCGACATATAACTTACTAAATGTTTTTGTATATGGTGAAATTTTTAATACTGAAGGTGATGTGCTCATTAACGGATTTGTCAATTGTTTCTTAACAACTGTACCGTTTTTTATATTACCGTATCTCATTACGGTTTTTCCTAAGGCATTAGAGTAATTTGTATATAAAACATCTAGGTTTGAATCTAATTCAGCTTGATTAATAAAATCACCATTAGAAAGGTTTTCAGAATTTATTGTTCTACTAACTCCTGTAGTATAATCATAAAGGTCAATTGATTGATTATAAACATAGTTTGTTATATAGTACTTATCTGTTCCATCAGTATCAAAAAAACAAGCAGCTCCATCCCCTCCAGAAACATCTTTTGAACTATTAATTCCTACAGAGGCTTTTTCAACTAACTGAGTTCCGTTATCCTGCGCTCCAGCTAAAAAATACTCCTCTCCTCCAAAAGCTGATACCGGAGCGACCCCAACTGTATAAAATTGAAGTGTATTATAATTATTATTTCTTGCTTGAATCGTTACACCACCATTACTAGAGTAATATACACCACCATCATTACTAAAAAGCATTTTAGTTGCATTAGCAAACGTTAATCCATGCTGATCGGCATGAACATATTGCTTACTAAAGCCACCATACCAATGAGATAGTTGAGTCCAAGAAGTACCTCCATTTGTAGATTTAAATAAATCAATTCCTCCTACATACAATATATTATCGTTTGTAGGATCTACTTTAATAAGTAAATCATACCAAGCTTGACCTCTAGTAAAATCATTAGAAGGGATTTGAGTATCAGCATCATTAGGCAATGATATTTCAGAGGCCGTAGTAAATCCATTGGTTGTTTTATATATTTTTACCGGACCATCTCCAGTGCTTGTTTGTGCTAAAATATACCCAATACCTGCATTAGTTTTTGATAAAGCAATTTCAGTTCTTAAACCATTTGGAACAGTATATATTAAAGAAAAAGAAACCCCATCGGTTGATTTGAAAATAACTCCGCCCCCATCTCCAAATGTCTCAGATCTAACAGTGCTAAAGTAAATAGAGTTATCTGCAGCTATTTCAAGATTATTAGGTTCATAATCATTTCCTCCTGATGTTTTAGGAATATTCAACTTATTAAAATTTATACCATCTATTGATTTATAAATACCATAAGAATCAGCTCCTATACTTGAAAAAGGAGAAGATTGTGCATAACTAGACTCTCCTGCTGCTACATATACTTCCGTTGTTCCTGCATTATTTCTAACTACAATATCATTTATATGATGAATCCCCGGAACTAAATTATTATTTGTAGCATTATTTTTTATTTTTATCAATGTTACATTTATCGTTTCTGAAGAAAGTGTATTAACTAATTTATTACCATCTTCAAGAGAAATCATAACTGAAGGAATTGTTATTGTAACATCATCACCTCCCATTGAGCTTGGGTTACCAGCTACATTATTAATCATAACAACAGCTATTGCTCCTGCATTTTGTGCTTTTAACACCTTATCATCAAAATTACACGTTCCTCTTCTGATTACGGCAATTTTACCATTAATTTGACTAGAGTTTGTTATATTTTCACAAGCATCATCAGTAGTTCCTGTACTATCATTTACCAACGCTAAATCACCTGTTACAGGTGTATTTAAATCTCCTCCAAAAGCAGTAGTTAAGTTTGTAATGTAATCACCTGCTAATGAAGCCGGGGCATTCACTGTTAGTTTTGAATTAGTATCGAAAAAAGAAGCTCCCGTTTTCCCTCCAAAAACATGCTGCCATGAGTTTCCCCCATCTGTAGATTTCCAAACACCATCTCCATTAACTCTTCCTTGAACATAAGACTCACCCGTTCCTACATAAAATATCTGAGAATTATTTGGATCAACAGCAATACATGAAACAGATAAATTTTCTGGGATTCCAACTCGTTCCCATTTTGAATTAGCATTTGAAATATTAGTATTTTTCCATAATCCTCCACTAACTCCTCCTGCAAAAACAGTTTCTTGTGTAGCATCATTAGGGTCAAATAATACTGCTCTAGTTCTTCCCCCTACGTTATCGGGGCCTCTTTCTACCCAAGCATTATCAACTCCATCTCCAGGAACTCTTCCTGCTGTACGATATTTTTTAAGCTCTTGTTGAACTTTATATACATTTTCTTCATGTACTCTTCCATCATAAGGACTTATTTCTGATAAATACTTTTGTTCAAAATAAGCATTAGGCGGTAAACCCATTGCTTTTCTATCTTTTTTATCTAATCTTCCTATTCTTTGATAAGGATGATTCTTTAAAAAGCTAGCATGTTGCTGTCTAAGCTCTTCTATCTTATTTTTTGTTTCTATTTTCGACTCTTTTTTATAAAATTTTAAAAAAGCAGCGCATAGTAACACCAGTAAAGTTACTGTTAAAAGTAATTTTTTATTCATGCATATGTTTTTAAATAGGTTATTATAATAACAAATTCCTCCTGATTTACCCTAACTATTTTTAACAAAAATAGCATCTATTTATTAAAGATTACTTAACTCTTGTTTTAAATATATTAATTAATAGTGTTAAAAAGGTTAATTTATTTAAATTACACCAAAAATTAAATTCTTATAGAAATTTACAGCAAATAAATACTTAAATAATATTACCCATTATTTTTTTATGAAGCCTGATGGCATACCCATCTGATAATCCGGCAACATAACTACATACCTGCATAATTCTATCATACAACTTTTCTTTTTCTTGTTGATATTGTTCAGGAAGTAAGTTTAGAACTAATCTATCGTAATTAGATGCTGTTTCGTTAAATTTATTATTTAACGCTGTTACAAACACATCTAATAAATCGGCAATAATTTTATACCCGGCTACTTCTTTTTCTATAACCTCTTTACTTCTGTATATTTTATCAATACTAATTTTGATAATATCATTTATTTGTGCTTCATATTTACATTTATCTAAAAGTCCTTTATCAAAATTTCCGTTTAAAATTGCTTCTTCATTTTCTAAAAATAGCTCTACTGCTTCATTAATCAAAACTCCAATAGCTAATGCTCGTAAATAACTTACACGGTCTTTTTTATGTTTTAGTGAGTGATATTTTTTACTATCAATAGTATCTTTAACTAACTTAATCATATATTCTAAAGCATAATCTTCTTCAATTAAACCTAGATTAATACCATCTTCAAAATCAATTATTGTATAACAAATATCATCAGCTGCCTCAACCAAATACGCTAAAGGATGCCTGAAATAGGAAATATGATTGTTTTCTTTTTTTATCAATCCTAAATCATCAACCAAATCTAGAAAAGCTTCTTTTTCAGCTTGAAAAAAGCCATATTTTTTATCGACAATATGTTTAGTAGGTTTTTTAGGTAAGCTTTCTTTAGGATATTTCATAAACGCTCCTAAAGTGGCATATGATAGTCTCAAGCCGCCTTCAACTCCTTCTCTGGTTTCTGTCAAAATTTTAAATCCATTAGCATTTCCTTCGAAATCAACTAAATCTTGATATTCTAAATCTGTTAATTGTTCTTTATATTGAAGTCCTTTTCCTGTTTTAAAATACTCACCAATTGCTTTTTCTCCTGAATGCCCAAAAGGAGGATTTCCTATATCGTGCATTACTGAAGCTGCTGCTACAATAGCTCCAAAATCGTTAAATGTATATCCTAATTCTTTTAGCCTAGAGTGACGTTTTAATAACTCCTTACCAACTCTTCTTCCTAAAGTACGTCCTACTACAGAAACTTCTAAACTATGTGTTAAACGCGTATGAACAAAATCGGTTTTAGATAATGGAATGACTTGTGTTTTATCTTGTAAACTTCTAAAAGCTGACGAAAAAATAATTCGGTCAAAATCTACCTCAAAACCTAAACGTGTTTCATCTTGATTTGCTCGTTCTCTTTTTTGTGTATCTCCGTATCTTTTTAACGACAATAATTGTTCCCAGTTCATTTTTATAGTTTAGATATCACAAATGTATTTAATCTTTTTATTTTTCGTTTCTTCTTTTTTATGTATTCCTAAAAACACATTTTCAATCATATAGAGATTTTAATATAATATTATGTATACTAAATAGTTAATATTCTTACCTTTGTAGCAGTTATATTTGATTTATAAAAAAATTGTTTTTACTTTTATTACAAATTAAAGTGTATGGGGACAACCAGTTCTGTTGCTAACGAGTTTCTTAAAGTATCTAAAAACTCTAATTATGAGCTTACCAATATGAAATTGGTGAAGCTAATGTATATTGCACAAGGGCTTTCTTTGTCACTTTTAGAGCGCCCGCTTTTTGATAATGACCATATTGAGGCTTGGAAGTTTGGCCCGGTAATTCCAAGTGTTTATCATGAGTTTAAACACTTTAAATCGGAACCAATTACCAGCAATTCTGTAATGTTAGATAGTGAGTGGAAATTTTTATCTGAACCTTCTTTAACAGATGAAGAGGATAAAAAAGTAGTTTTACTAACTTGGCAACTATACAAAGATGTTTCTGCTAAAGATTTGGTAGATTTAACCCACATGCCTGGTACTCCATGGAGTTTAACTTACAGTCCGGATCAAAACAGAGTTATTAATAATGAACTTATAAAAAGGTATTATGATAAATTTGTTGTGAACCTAGATAAACAATTAAAACTAGAAAGTGCATAATACTAAGCTAGACAAACTTCTTGAAGAGTCTAAAAACCTTCCGTTTGACACTAAAAAGATAGATAAAGATACTGTTTTAACAGAACAGGATGTTTATGATAGAGTTCAAGACAGGTACGAGCGAAAAAAGTACGCTTTTAGAACGTTTCTTTTCTTGTGTGGCTTTACCGGAATTATTTTACTTATAATTATTGCTTCCGGTTTTTCTAAAGCTATTAATTTTAACCTGAGTGATTCTGTTTTAATAGCACTTATAACCTCATCATTAGCTACTGTTGTAGGTATTTTTATATTGGTAATGAGATATCTTTTCAAATAATAAAAAAGAGGCGTTTAAAACGCCTCTTTTTCTTTTTAATTTAAATTTTTTATAAACTTACGATCCGCACATTAAACAATCATCCGGTCCTGCGTTTTTAGAAGCCTCAACCATGGCCTTAAATTCTTCAGCACTCATAGGTTTATTCTCTTCTTTCTTTTCTACATCCAAGGTAAATTGTTTAGCGTTTACAGCTGATTTAGTTCTTAAATAGTACATTCCTGTTTTTAATCCTGATTTCCAAGCATAAAAATGCATTGAGGTTAGCTTTCCGTAATCAGGATCTTTCATGAATAAGTTTAACGATTGAGATTGATCGATAAAATATCCTCTATGACGAGCCATGTCAATAATATCTTTCATACTCATTTCCCAAACCGTTTTGTATAGTTCTTTTAAATCTTGAGGTATATTTTCAATATCTTGAATAGAACCGTTTGCTCGCATAATTTGTTCTTTCATATTGTTATCCCACAAATTCAATTCTACTAAATCTTCCAATAGATGTTTATTAACCACAATGAACTCTCCTGATAATACTCTTCGTGTATAAATATTTGAAGTGTATGGTTCAAAAGCTTCATTATTTCCTAGAATTTGAGAAGTAGATGCTGTTGGCATTGGTGCAACTAATAATGAGTTACGTACTCCATGCTCTATCACTTTTTTTCGTAATGATTCCCAATCCCATCTACCGCTTAAATCTTCATCTTGAACTCCCCACATATTATACTGAAATTCTCCTTCTGACATTGGAGAACCTTTAAATGTAGAGTAAGCTCCTTTAGCTTTTGCCATCTCCATTGATGAGGTAACTGAAGCAAAATATAGGGTTTCGAATATTTCTTGATTTAATTTTTTGGCCTCCTCGCTAGTAAACGGTAAACGTAACATGATAAACGCATCAGCTAAACCTTGAATTCCTAAACCAACCGGACGGTGGCGGAAATTTGAGTTTTCTGCCTCTTTAACCGGATAATAGTTTCTATCAATTACCGTATCTAGGTTACGTACTACTTTTTTAGTTACATCAAATAATTTCTTATGGTCAAAAAACTTGTTTCCATCAGCATCTTGTCTTACAAACATAGGTATGGCAATAGAAGCTAAATTACATACAGCTACTTCATCATCTGCTGTATATTCCATAATTTCTGTACATAAGTTTGAAGACCTGATTGTGCCCAAGTTCTTTTGATTTGACTTACGATTAGCAGCATCTTTATATAACATGTACGGAGTACCTGTTTCAATTTGTGATTCTAAGATTTTTTCCCATAAATCACGTGCTTTAATTGTTTTTCTACCTTTACCTGCTGCTTCATATCCTGTATACAAACGTTCAAACTCTTCTCCGTATGTATCATATAAATGCGGACATTCATGCGGGCACATTAACGTCCAGTTTCCATCTTCTTCAACACGCTTCATGAATAAATCTGAAATCCACATAGCATAGAACAAATCACGAGCACGCATTTCTTCTTTACCATGGTTTTTCTTTAAATCCAGAAAATCATAAATATCAGCATGCCATGGCTCTAAATACATAGCAAAAGACCCTTTTCTTTTTCCACCTCCTTGATCTACATATCTTGCTGTGTCATTAAATACACGTAACATAGGTACAATACCATTAGAAGTACCATTTGTTCCGCTAATATATGAACCCGTTGCACGAATATTATGAATAGAAAGACCAATACCTCCGGCAGACTGAGATATCTTGGCTGTTTGTTTTAATGTATCATAAATACCATCAATACTATCGTCTTGCATTTGTAACAAGAAACATGATGACATTTGTGGCTTTGGCGTACCTGCATTAAATAACGTTGGTGTTGCGTGTGTAAAATATTTTTTACTCATTAACTCATAGGTAGCAATTGCTTCATCTATATCTTCTTTATGAATACCTATAGATACACGCATTAACATTTGTTGCGGTCTTTCTACTATTTTACCATTTAGTTTAAGTAAATAAGAACGTTCTAATGTTTTAAAACCAAAATAATCATAATTAAAATCTCTACTATAAATAATAGTTGAGTCTAATTTATCAGCATTTTCCATGATAATTTCATATACATCATCTGCTAATAAAGGTGATTTTTTTCCGGTACGAGGATTGACATAATTATATAAGTCAGTCATCGTTTCAGAAAACGATTTTTTGGTGTTTTTATGTAAATTAGATACGGCAATTCTTGCAGCCAGTTTTGCATAATCAGGGTGAGCTGTAGTCATAGTTGCAGCTATTTCTGCAGCCAGATTATCTAACTCTGAAGTGGTTACTCCATCGTATAATCCTTCAATAACTCTCATAGCTACTTTAACAGGATCTACTATGGTATTTAAACCATAACACATTTTTCTTACTCGCTCTGTGATTTTGTCAAACATCACTGGCTCTTGTCTACCGTCTCTTTTAACTACATACATATTCTTTTTAGTGTTTTATGTTGGTTAATGGGGTTGCTAATACAGGTACGCCACTTGTAGCAACCTTTCAAAATAATTAAAAATGGTTTCTTTTGAAACTAGATAAAAAAGCTAAAATGTATTTTTAGCTCATAACATTACCGCATGTAGGGGATAGCAGTATACAATTTCGTTTTTAAAAATCGGCATCAAAACTGATGCTTCCTGTACCGCCGGATTTAACTCCTGCTTTTTGGTACTCAGACACTCTCTTTTCGAAGAAATTAGTTTTTCCTTCTAAAGAAATCATCTCCATAAAATCGAACGGATTGGTAGATTGATATACTTTTTCGCAGCCAAATTCCTGTAATAATCTGTCTGTAACATACTCTAAATACTGTGTCATTAATTTAGCATTCATTCCTATTAAACTCACAGGTAATGATTCTGTAATAAATTCACGCTCAATATCAAGAGCAGAAACAATAATTTCAGTTATTCTTTCTTTTGGTACTTTGTTTACTAGATGGTTATTGTGTAAATGAACGGCAAAATCACAGTGCATTCCTTCATCACGAGAAATTAACTCGTTAGAAAATGTAAGTCCTGGTAACAGACCTCTTTTCTTTAGCCAAAAAATAGAACAGAACGATCCTGAGAAGAAAATTCCTTCTACTGCTGCAAAAGCAATTAATCTTTCTGCGAAAGAATCAGATTCAATCCATTTTAATGCCCAGTCTGCTTTTTTCTTGATTGCCGGAAATACTTCAATTGCTTTAAAAAGTCTATTCTTTTCTTCTTCGTTTTTTATATACGTATCAATTAATAATGAATATGTTTCTGAATGAATATTCTCCATCATTATTTGAAATCCGTAAAAAAACTTAGCTTCAGAATATTGTACTTCATTTACAAAGTTTTCTGCCAAATTTTCATTTACAATACCATCAGAGGCTGCAAAAAAAGCTAAAATATGTTTAATAAAGTAGCGCTCATCGTCTGTTAACTTTGTATTCCAATCATTTAAATCAGAATGTAAATCAATTTCTTCAGCAGTCCAAAAACAAGCTTGTTGTTTTTTATACCATTCCCATAAATCATTATGCTGAATTGGAAAAATTACAAATCTGTCTTTGTTCTCTTGTAAAATTGGTTCGATACTCGCCATTTTTTAAACTAATATTTTATCTGTTATTTTTTATGTAATAAGGGATAAACAAAGATTGAAATTTTTGCTAAAAACTGAAAGCCATACTTATTCACAAATCCCTTGAAGTTTTTAACAAAACGTGTTTTTAGCACTTTTATTTCTTAAAAAACTTTTTTTACAAACAATTGAAAAACAGCTAAATAAAAATTAAAAAATGGCTTCCGTAGTGATAATCACTGAGTTTCTTAAAACTTGTTTCTTCATAAAAAAAGTGATGCTTTTTGCATCACTTTAAATTTTTATTTTTTCACTTTTAAAACATCTTCTATAATTTGTTCTATTTGCTTTTTGGGCAAAGCTCCGTGAGCCATTTGAGGATCCTCATTAACCGGACAGAATAACATGGAAGGAATACTTCGAATTCCAAAAGCAGCAGCTAATTCTTGTTCTGCTTCCGTATCTATTTTATAAATATTTACTTTTCCATTATATTCATTGCTTAAATCTTCTAAAACAGGTGCCAGCATTTTACATGGTCCACACCAATCTGCATAAAAATCAATAATTGCAGGAATGTCACCTTCAAAAATCCATTCTTTATTTTTTTCATAGTTAAAAACCTTTTCAAAAAAGGTTTCCTTTGTTAGGTTCTCTGTCATTGTTGTTAGGTCTTAAATTAAAATCTCTATGTTCGTAAAGTTAGTCGTTTTTATGGCATCTCATTACAAAGCAATGATTATTTATCATTCAATAAAAACAACTTAGTGTTTACTAATCTTTAACAACAAATGTGTTAGGTAAATGTTGCTTAATGTTAAAATCATCTTAAAATGTAACATTTCTGGTTTTTTTTCATCTAACTTTGGGAGAATTATCTAACTATTTCCAAGAATGAAAAAACTAATCTTTCCCGTTCTCGCAGCAAGTGCTATACTTGTATCTTGTGAGAAACCTACTAAAACAACTACAAAAAGAGAGATAACTGTGACTTACCCCGAAACAGCAAAAAAACCGGTTGTTGACGAATATTTCGGTACTAAAGTAACCGATAACTACCGTTGGTTAGAAGATGACAGAAGTAAAGAAACTGAAGCTTGGGTGAAAGCTGAAAATGAAGTTGCTTTTGATTATTTAAGTAAAATTCCTTACCGTGAACAATTAAAAGAACGTTTATCTGAGTTATGGAATTATGAAAAAGTAGGTACTCCTTTTAAAGAAGGGGATTATACTTATTATTATAAAAACAACGGTTTACAAAACCAATACGTTTTATATAGAAAAGATAAAGATGGTAAAGAAGAGGTGTTTTTAGATCCTAATACTTTTGCTGAAGATGGTACTACTTCATTAGGTTCTGTAAGTTTTACTAAAGATGGTAAAACTGTTGCTTATGCTATCTCTGAAGGAGGAAGTGACTGGAGAAAAGTAATTATAATGGATGCAGAAACTAAAGAGATTAAAGAAGATACTTTAGTAGATGTAAAGTTCTCCGGAATTGCTTGGAAAGGAAACGAAGGCTTCTACTATTCTAGTTACGACAAACCTAAAGGAAGTGAACTATCAGCAAAAACAGACCAGCATAAATTGTATTTCCACAAATTAGGTACACCACAAAGTTCTGATGCTATTATTTTTGGTGCAACTCCTGAAGAAAAACATCGTTATGTGGGTGGTTATTTGACCGAAGATAACAAGTATTTATTAATTTCTGCGTCAACTTCAACTTCCGGAAATAAGTTATTTATTAAGGACTTAAGCAATCCTACCAATAAATTAATTCCTATTGTTGATAATTTTGATAGTGATTCATATGTGATTGATAGCAGAGGAAGTAAATTATATATTGTTACTAATTTAAACGCTCCTAACAAAAAAGTTGTAACTGTTGATGCAGCTAATCCAGCACCTGAAAACTGGAAAGATTTTATTCCTGAAACTGAAAATGTATTATCACCATCAACAGGAGCGGGATATTTCTTTGCTGAGTATATGGTTGATGCTGTTTCTAAAATATTACAATATGATTTTGAAGGTAATTTAATTCGTGAAGTAAAATTACCAGGTGTAGGTTCTGCCGGAGGGTTTGGTGGAAAAACAGATGCTACAGAATTATATTTTTCTTTTACTAATTATAATACTCCTGCATCTACTTATAAATTCAATCCAAAAGAGGGGACTTATGAGCTATACTGGAAACCTGCTATTTCTTTTAATGCTGATGATTATGAAAGTAAACAAGTTTTCTATACTTCTAAAGACGGAACAAAAGTTCCTATGATTATCACTTACAAAAAAGGCTTAGAATTAAATGGTAAAAATCCAACTATTTTATATGGTTACGGAGGTTTTAATGTAAGTTTAACTCCTAGTTTTAGCATAGGAAATGCTGTGTGGATGGAACAAGGAGGTGTTTATGCTGTTCCTAACTTACGTGGAGGAGGTGAGTATGGTAAAAAATGGCATGATGCAGGTACTCAATTAAAAAAACAAAATGTATTTGATGATTTTATTGCTGCCGGAGAATATTTAATAAAAAACAAATATACCTCGTCTGATTTCTTAGCTATAAGAGGAGGTTCTAACGGTGGTTTATTAGTCGGTGCTACTATGACTCAGCGTCCGGATTTAATGAAAGTTGCTTTACCTGCTGTAGGTGTTTTAGATATGTTACGTTACCATACGTTTACTGCGGGTGCAGGTTGGGCTTATGACTACGGAACTTCAGAACAGAGCCAGGAAATGTTTGAGTATTTACAAGGTTATTCTCCTGTACATAACGTAAAATCAGGGGTACAATATCCAGCAACTTTAATTACTACAGGAGATCATGATGATAGAGTAGTGCCTGCCCATAGTTTTAAATTTGCTGCTGAATTACAAGACAAACAAAAAGGAAACAACCCTGTTTTAATTAGAATAGAAACCAATGCAGGTCATGGTGCCGGAACTCCGGTTGCTAAGACTATTGAGCAATATGCCGATATTTTCGGGTTCACTTTATTTAACATGGGTTTTGACGCTTTGCCAAACCCTCCTAAATCAAAAATCAAATCTTAATCAAAAAATTTAAACAAAATGAAGACCTTTCATAAACTTGTTTTTACATCTGCTGTAGCTTCTTTAGGAGTTATTGCTTGTAAAACAGATAAAAAACCGGAAGAAAAGGTACAGGGAATTGTACTGGAAAACATGGATACTTCTGTAAAACCAACAGATGATTTTTTTAGATATGTAAACGGAACATGGATTGATAAAACTGAAATTCCTGCTGATAGAACTTCTTGGGGCGGATTTGGTGAGTTAAGAAAGAAAACAGATGCTGATGTATTAGCAATCTTAAGTGAAGCTATTGAACAAGGTAATTTTCCTAAAATAAAAGATGCTAATGGTAATGAAATAGATTCTGATCAACAAAAAGCGGTTAATTATTACGGAACAATTATGGATACTGTTGCCAGAAACCAAGCTGGTAAAGCACCTGTAAAACCGTTTCTTCAAAAAATTGATGAGATTAAAGATTTAAATGATGTACAAACTTTTATTACCAATATGGCTCCTTATGGTGGTGCCGGTTTTTATGGTTTTGGCGTTTTTAACGATTTAAAAAACAGTAATATGAATGCCGGTTATATAAGTGCCGGTGGGTTAGGTTTAACTAGAGATTATTACGTTGATGATAAGGTAAAAGATAAACTGGAGAAATATGAGTTGTTTGTTGCTAAAATGTTACAAGAATTTGGTGATGATGAAGCTACGGCTAAGAAAAATGCAGCAACTATTGTTTCTTTTGAAAAGAGTTTAGCTGAACCAAGAATGACAAAAGAAGAGCGTAGAGATACTCGTAAGATTTACAACCCAATGTCTGTTGAAGAATTAACAGCTTTAGCACCAACAATTGATTGGACTGCACACTTGAAAGGAATTGGTGTAGATGCTATTGACAAAGTAATTGTTACAGATCCCGGGTATTTTAAAGCAATGAGTGAAATTCTTAAAAACCGTCCGGTAGAAGATATAAAATTATTACTTCGTTGGAACATCATTAACAACTCATTAGGTTTATTATCTACTGATTTAGAAAAAGCTAATTGGGAGTTTTACAGCAAAGAAATGCGTGGAGCAAAACAACAACGTCCAAGAGATGAGCGTGCTTTAGGTAACTTAAACGGAGCCATTGGTGAAGCTTTAGGAAAATTATATGTAGATAAAAAGTTTCCACCTGAAGCAAAACAAAAAGCAAAGGAAATGATTGATAATGTAATGCTTGGTTTTGAAAAACGCATTAATCAATTACCTTGGATGAGCGAAGAAACTAAAAAGAAAGCTTTAGATAAATTACATAAATTAACTGTAAAAATTGCGTATCCAGATAAGTGGAAAGATTACTCAGCTTTACAAGTTAAAGGAGTAAAAGAAGGCGGAACCTATTTTGACAATTCAGTAAACGTTCGTAAGTGGAACTTTTACAAAAATATTGATAAGTTAGGTAAAGAAGTTGACAGAACTGAGTGGGGTATGTCTCCACAAACTGTAAATGCATATTTTAATCCTGTAAATAATGAAATTGTTTTCCCTGCTGCTATTTTACAGCCTCCTTTTTACAACTACAAGGCTGATGAAGCTGTAAATTATGGTGGTATCGGAGCAGTTATTGGTCATGAAATTTCACATAGTTTTGATGATTCCGGCTCTCGTTTTGACGGAGATGGTAACCTTAAAAACTGGTGGACTGAAGAAGATTCTGAAAAATTTGCTGCCGCCGGTGAAAAATTAATTTCTCAGTTTGACAATATTGTAGCTATAGATAGTATGCATTTAAACGGAAAATTTACGTTAGGTGAAAATATCGGTGATTTAGGTGGTATACAAGCTGCTTATGAAGGATTACAAATTTTCTTGGCAAAGAATGGTCGCCCAGAAAACATAGATGGATTTACGCCTGAACAACGTTTTTTCCTTTCTTGGGGGACTATTTGGAGAACAAAAATGCGTGATGAAGCTTTAAAAAACTTAATCATGACAGATACTCACTCTCCAGGAATGTATAGAGCCTACATGCCTCTTAAAAATGTTGATGCTTTTTATGAAGCTTTTGATGTTAAAGAAGGAGATAATATGTATCTAAAACCAGAAGAAAGAGTACGTATTTGGTAATACATCTAAAAACAAAAACTATAAAAAAACCCCAACATGTTTATGTTGGGGTTTTTTATGATGTTTAATCGGCTAATTCAACGCAATTAAAGCCTTTATTTTTTACTCTGTCAATAATATCAGATTCATTTATTATATCTGTTGTTTCTATTCGTAAAACATTATCTATATCTTCTATATCAACAGAAAAATCAATTATATTTTGATCATTATTAAATAATTTGTGTACAGATTTAACTTTTTGTTGCGTGTTAATATTTGTACTGAAAATAAATAGCTTCATAACAAACTAGAATAAGGTTAGTTTTCTTTAGTATTTTTATTGTTTTCTTCCTTTATTTTTTCTGTATACTTTTTATAAGCCTCGCTTCCCTCTTCTTCCCAAAATTTCTCATAATGTTCCCACTCTGAAAAATCATCTTTACAGTTCTTTCCGCAGTATGCTTTAAACTTATGTTTTCTTCTTCTTTTTGAAGAGTGTTCTGAAGAATGTTTTCCACCACCACAACTATCAGATGACAACAGTATTTTTGACAAGATGAATAAACCAACTGCCTGCCAATAATTAATTATTGGTAGCCCAAAAATATCAGGCATTAAACTGTTCCACAACCACATAATTATATATCCGAACAGTATTGCTAATCCTATAACAGCAATAACACCAACAATAATTCTTCCTACAAATATTCCGGGAGACTCCCCTTTCATTTTTTCTTTAAATAAATTCTGCATGTTTTTTCAATATTTAATATTTTTCTCTTTTTATTTCTTTTAATAAAATTCCTAAAGCTCTATGTCTTCTAGACATTAGTGTTCCTATAGATACATTGAGTTCTTCTGCTAATTCATTATACGTATATCCTTCAAAATCAATAGCCAGAATTATATCTTTATATATCGGTTTTAAATTCATAATAATTAACTTTAATTCCTCTTTCATAGCTTCAGAATACACGGTATCATTTGCACCATATAGAAACTCGGTTAATTCATGAAGGCGTGCATTATTAATTTCAATACTATGTTCTTCTTTTTTGGGTTTTCTTAAACCATCTATAATTCTATTTTTTAAAGACCTATAAACAAAACCTGCTACATTATTAATAGGCGAGTATCCATTAGCTCCAGAAAACAATTTAAGGGCTACATCTTGAATAATATCTTCTGCATCTTGATGGATACTTTGT
Organism: Tenacibaculum sp. TC6; assembly: GCF_050606265.1. NCBI lineage: Bacteria > Pseudomonadati > Bacteroidota > Flavobacteriia > Flavobacteriales > Flavobacteriaceae > Tenacibaculum > Tenacibaculum sp. TC6. The sequence goes on from NZ_JBOCUK010000009.1 coordinate 117,175, forward strand.
TTTATTTTAGATCCAACATACGATTTAAGAACATGATATTCTTTATCAAAAAATGCTTTTAGTTTTTTAACGTTTTCTGATTCTTGGTTCATTTACAAGCTTTTTAATCGCTTTTCAACTATAAAGACGTGGTTTTTAAAATCTATTGCGTTTTTTTTAAACTTTTTTTATTTTCATTGAAAGTTTAATTATAAAAACCTAATTAACAAACTATTAAATATAAAAAACACTAAATAAAATACATGACTTTAAAGTCATATTTCTAAAATAGAATTCTTCAAATTAATAATAATGCTTTCCTTATTTTTGCATCATGCTACAAGTCAATTCAATTTCATTTCAATATCCTAAACAAGTAAGCACGCTTAAGAATATTAATTTTTCTTTACAAGCAGGAGAGCATTTATGTGTAATGGGTGAAAGTGGTTGTGGAAAATCTACATTACTTAAAATTATTTATGGTTTATTAGATGTTAATGAAGGAACTTTATTTTGGAACGAAACTCAAATTTTAGGACCTGCTTATCATTTAGTACCCGGAATGGATTTTTTTAAATATGTAGCTCAGGATTTTGACTTAATGCCTTACACTTCTGTTAGTGAAAACATTGCTAAATTTTTATCTCGTTTTTACCCTGAAGAAGCACAAAAAAGAACACAAGAATTACTTGAGGTAATTGAAATGACAGAATTTTCAAATACCAAAGTTAAAAACTTAAGTGGTGGTCAGCAACAACGGGTAGCTATTGCCAGAGCCTTGGCTAAAGAACCGGAATTATTATTGTTAGATGAACCTTTTAGTCAAATAGACAACTTTAAAAAGAATTCTTTACGTAGAAAGCTATTTACTTATTTAAAAGAAAAAAATATTACTTGTATTGTAGCTACTCATGACGGAAATGATGCTTTGTCATTTGCCGATAAAATGATGGTTATTAGAGACCATCAAGTTATTGCTTTAGATACTCCTTCTAACTTATATAAAAACCCAAAAGAAAAGTACATCGCCTCTTTATTTGATGATGTAAATGAAATTACCGCAAATGGCGTAAAACAACTGTTTTTTCCGCATCAAATACAGGTAGTTGACAACTCAGATATAAAAGCTATTGTTATTAAAAGTTATTTTAAAGGTTTTTATTGGTTGATTGAAGCTGAATATAATAGCCAACTAATTTTTTTTACTCACCACTCTTTTTTAGACAGAAAAAAAACAGTTTCGCTATTATTTAATAGCAAAACTGTTTAAATTTCAAACAACTGAATTAGATTGACATTCATCTTTAATAAAACAGTTTTTATACTGTTTTCCCTACTTTGTGTTAAATAATTTGTTCTATTGTAATATTGTTCCCATTAAATTGAATTATATCACCGCTTTTTTTACCTAATAAAAGGTTTCCTATAGGTGATGAAGCAGAAATAGCAAAATATTCTTTTTCTTCTATAACTACTTTTCCTGCTGAAATACTTATAAAATAAGTAGCTAAGTTGGTTTTTACAATACTTCCTAAACAACCTACTGTAACTGTTTTCTTACTATCTATTTTTGTTAACGTTTCTTTCATTAATTGAACGCTTTCTAATTGCTGCCCTGCTTTTTCCATTTCTAACTGCAACATAGCTCTTCCCGTTTCATGTTTATCTCCGGCAGTACTTTTAGTTTCAGATAACAAAGCATTTTTATTAGAGGCTATTGTATGTTCAATTGTTTGTAACCGATTATTTATAAATTGTATGCATTGCTTATAAAGCGCATCTTTAATATTTACCACTTATCTAATTTGTTATTTTAATACTTATACTAAATCTGCCAACTCTTTTCCTACTAAACTTCCTATAGCTACCCCCATACCTCCTAAACGAACACCACAAAAAACATTGTTAGACAGCTGTTTTACAATTGCTTTTTTCTGATTACCAACTCCCATAATACCACTCCATCTATGCGCTATCTCAAAATGAGTTGATGGCAAAATAATGGTTTGTAAAATTTCTTCCAATTTATTTTGAATCAGCGAAGTTTGCTCAAAACTCGTCGTTTCTTCGCTTTTAAAATCAAGATTTCTTCCCCCTCCAAATAAAATTCTATTATCAATATTTCTGAAATAATAATAGCCTTTATCTAAATGAAAAGTTCCTTTTATAGGCAAATCTTTTATAGGTTTTGTTATGAGCACTTGAGCTCTGGCCGGCTGAACATTTTCATGTAACAATTCTTTTGTAAATCCATTGGTAGCAATACATAGTTTTTGAGTAGTAAATTCAACTTTATCTGTTTTAACATATACTTTATCTTGGCTATCTGTAAAACTTTCAAGCGTTGTAGCATTGATAATTTTTATTCCGGAATTTTGTACTTTATTAAGTAATTGAATTACCATTTTTCCGGTATCAATTTGTCCTTCAAATACATTAGTTATATAATTCTTATAAATTTTATGGAAGCCAAAATGGTTAGCTGTTATTGTAAATACCGATTGTTTAAATAATGGTTTTAACAAATTGTTTATTTCCTCTTTTTTAGCTGTACATTCATCATAGAGATCTTTTTCTAAAAATAATTCGTAGCCATTATTTTGCTGAAAATCTATAGCAGCATCTCCTAAGTTTTTTCTCAATAACTGAAGGCCATCCCAGCGTTTTTTTACCAAATTAAAAACCTCTTCTTCTGTATGTGTTTTTAAATCATCAATTAGCTCAGATAAGCTTCCAAAACAAGCAAATCCGGCATTTTTACTACTTGCTCCTTGTGGTAATACTCCTTTTTCTATAATTAATATTTTTGCTTTCGGATGTTTTTGCTGTAGTTGTAAGGCACAATTTAAACCTACAATTCCACTACCCACAATTGTAAAATCAATATTTGAAAACCATTCTTTTAATTCCCAATAACTATAATTCATCATTTTATAATCTCTAATAAATTAGTAATTTGGCACACTACTTGAGTTTTAAACATTAACCCTATAGAGGTTTTTGTATAGCAAAAGTACTCCTCTGAATAAGACGAGGAAAATAACCAGATGTTTAATTTAAATTTATTCCAGTGAAAATAATGAAACTCTTCGGTATTTTAATTCTTACTATTAGTTTTACACAATGTGCCAGTTCAAAATTTGAACAAAAACCTCCGTTTACTATTAAAGAAGCAACCTATACAAACGTTACCGGTGGTATGCCTGGTAGCAATAGTGTTGATTTAAAAATTTCTTTTTCTGCAGAAAAAGAAATTACTTTTGAACAGCTATATTTTATAAACCGAATAACAAAGGCTATTGTAGAAACAAAAGACGGAGTACGCTATATTGTTGGCCGTTATAATACTTCTCCCAAAAATTCTAAATACGATTTAGAATTGCATGGTGACAGCCAAAAAGAATATGGTAACCAACCTCCTCAAGAGGTTTTTCCTTTCGAATTAAAAAACAATGAAGCTGTTTTGAGTTATAAAGAAGGAAACCAAACCAAATATGTTAAAATTGAAAATATAAAAGAAGGAAAAGCTGTTTTTATGCAATAACCTTTAAATTATAAAAAAAGCCGTTTGAGATTTCAAACGGCTTTTAAAGTTTATAAATAACTATTTCCTTTGTTTTTTATAAATCAAATTTTATTCCTTGAGCTAACGGTAAATCTGTTGTATAGTTTATCGTATTGGTTTGGCGACGCATATACACTTTCCATGCATCAGAACCAGACTCACGACCTCCTCCTGTTTCTTTTTCACCACCAAAAGCACCACCAATTTCAGCACCAGAAGTACCAATATTTACGTTTGCAATTCCACAGTCAGAACCAGCATGTGATAAGAAACGCTCAGCTTCACGTAGGTTATTTGTCATAATTGCTGATGATAGTCCTTGTGCTACTCCGTTTTGAATTGCTATTGCATTTTCAACATCTCCAGAATATTTTAATAAGTATAATACCGGAGCAAATGTTTCATGTTGTACAATTTCAAAATCGTTAGATGCTTCGGCGATTGCCGGTTTTACGTAACATCCGCTTTCGTATCCTTCTCCTTCTAAAACACCACCTTCAACAACAATATTTCCTCCTTCAGCTACTACTTTTTCTAATGCTGCTTCATACATTTTAACAGCATCTTTATCAATTAACGGACCTACATGGTTATTTTGATCTAATGGGTTACCAATACGTAATTGCTTATAGGCATCTGCAACTGCATTTTTAACTTGATCGTACATAGATTCATGAATGATTAGACGACGTGTAGATGTACAACGTTGTCCTGCGGTACCAACAGCACCAAAAACAGCTCCGATAACTGTCATTTTCACATCCGCATCAGGAGTTACAATAATTGCATTATTTCCTCCTAATTCTAATAATGATTTTCCTAAACGACCTGCTACTTCTTTAGCAACAATTTTACCCATACGAGTAGATCCTGTAGCTGATACTAACGGAACACGAGTATCTTTAGAAATATATTCACCTACTTTATAATCTCCGTTTACTAAACAAGAAATTCCTTCCGGTAAATTATTTTCTTTTAATACTTCAGCTATAATATTTTGACAAGCTACTCCACATAAAGGGGTTTTTTCTGATGGTTTCCATACACAAACATCACCACAAATCCATGCTAAAGCTGTGTTCCAAGACCAAACTGCTACCGGGAAGTTAAATGCTGAAATAATTCCAACAACTCCTAATGGATGATATTGTTCGTACATTCTATGTCCCGGACGCTCAGAGTGCATTGTTAAACCATGTAATTGACGTGATAAACCAACTGCAAAATCACAGATATCAATCATTTCTTGTACCTCACCTAATCCTTCTTGGTAAGATTTACCCATTTCGTAAGAAACTAGTTTTCCTAAAGCTTCTTTTTTCTCACGTAATTTCTCACCAAATTGACGTACAATTTCTCCACGTTGAGGAGCTGGCATTACTCTGAAAGTTTTAAAAGCTTCTGTTGCTGCTTGCATTACTTTTTCATAGTCTTCTTTTGTAGAAGCTTTTACCTTTCCTATTAATTTACCATCTACCGGAGAATACGATTCTATGATTTCTCCGTTTGAAAAGTTTACAGAACCTGTTGAGGTTCCTTCATTTATTTCTTGTAAGCCTAACTCTTTAAAAGCCTTTTCAATTCCAAAATCAGTCATTATATCTTTAAGTTTAATTATAGTTGTACTTTTATAGGAAACAAAACTACAAATAAAATAACATTATAATAATTAAACATTTAAAAGAATTTTGTTAAATTTTAAAACATTATGTGAAATAATATCTGTTTAACTATGATTATTTTTCATCTTTACAATAAACACATAACTAAATTAAATTAAGATCTTTAAGCACAACTAATCATGAAACGTATACTATTATTATTGTTTGTTACAACTTTTTTGAGTTGTAATACTACAACTCAAAAAGATTCCAACGACAATCAAAATGTTCAACAGAATAAATTTGCTATTGTTATTCACGGAGGAGCCGGAACTATTTTAAAAGAAAATATGACTCCTGAGCTGGAAAAAGCTTATGAAGAAACGTTGGAAGAAGCCATCAGAGTCGGTTATGACATTTTAAAGAATGAGGGTTCAAGCACAAAAGCGGTTGAGGCTTCTATTCACGTTATGGAAAATTCTCCTTTATTTAACGCCGGAAAAGGAGCCGTATTTACTAATGACGAAACCAACGAAATGGATGCTTCTATTATGGAAGGAAAAACATTAAATGCCGGGGCTGTGGCCGGGGTTAAAACTGTAAAGAATCCTATTACGGCAGCTATTGAAGTGATGAATAATTCTAATCATGTTTTATTATCAGGGGCCGGAGCCGATTCATTTGCTAAAGAAAAAGGATTGGAAATCATGGATCCAAGTTATTTTTATACGGAAAGAAGATTTCAATCTTTACAAAAAATTAAAGAGAAAGAAAAAACGCAACTTGACCATGATGAAAAAACAGCTTTTTATGATGCAGATATTAAAAATAGTAAGTTCGGAACTGTTGGGTGTGTGGCTTTAGATAAAAATGGTAATATCACTGCAGGAACTTCTACAGGAGGAATGACAAACAAGCGTTGGAACAGAATAGGGGATTCACCAATTATTGGTGCCGGCACTTATGCTAATAATGCAACCTGCGGGGTTTCTTCAACCGGTTGGGGTGAATATTTTATCAGAGGTGTAGTTGCCCATGATATTGCTGCTCAAATAGAATATAAAAATGTTTCGTTAAAAGAAGCAACTCAAAATGTAATACAAGATAAACTTACTAAAATGGGAGGTACTGGCGGTATTATTGCGATTGATAAAAACGGAGCTATTGCTTTTGAATTTAATACTGCAGGAATGTATAGAGCGTCTATGAACGATAAGGGCGAGTTAACGGTAAAAATTTATAAAGATTAATCTTTATCATAAAAAAACAAAAAACGCTTCCTTGTATATATAAAGAAGCGTTTTTTGTTTTTATTAATACTTTTATTCTTCTAGTTTCATTGATAATTCAAGCCATCTTTCTTCTTTTTCTTCAAGAGTTTCAATAATTTCTTGTAATTCTAAAGATTTATCGTTGATATCATCCATATCAACCTCTCCATTAGAAAATTGGGCTTCAATACTTTCTTTTTTCTTTTGTAATTTTTCTATGTCTTTCTCTAGCAAACCATATTCTCTCTTTTCATTATAGCTTAACTTTCCTTTTTGAGGTGCTTTTTCTTGCTTTTCAACCACTTTCTCCTCTTCTTTAGGTTGAGGTGGCAGCGAGCTGTCATATGCTCTAAAATCTGAGTAATTCCCCGGAAAATTCTCTATAGTTCCTTCGCCTCTGAAGACAAATAGAGAGTCTACTATTTTATCCATAAAATAACGATCGTGAGACACTACAATTAAATTACCCGGATAGTCTAATAAAAACTCTTCTAACACATTAAGGGTTACTACATCTAAATCGTTTGTTGGCTCATCTAGAATAAGAAAATTGGGGTTTTGTATAAGTACGGCACATAAATACAATCGTTTTTGTTCTCCTCCTGATAGTTTTTCAACAAAATCATGTTGTTTTTTTCTATCAAACAAAAAACGTTCTAAGAGTTGACCTGCTGAGATTTTTCTTCCTTTGGTTAATGGAATGTATTCTCCAAACTCTTTAATTACTTCTATTACTTTTTGTCCTTCTTTTATTTGAATTCCTTTTTGGGTATAGTACCCAAACTTTACTGTTTCACCTGTAATAACTTTTCCGCCGTCTACAGGTTCTTTTTGTGTTAGAATATTTAAGAAAGAAGATTTTCCTGTTCCGTTTTTACCAATTATTCCTATACGTTCACCTTTTTTAAAAACGTAATCAAAACCATCAAGTATAATCTTATTCCCAAACGTTTTTTTCAGCTTATGAAGTTCGACAATCTTACTTCCTAAACGTTCCATATTAATTTCTAACTGAACTTGATGTTCTTGTCTTCTTTGGTGTGCTTTCTTTTTTATTTCGAAAAAATCGTCAATTCTTGATTTTGACTTTGTTGTTCTGGCCTTGGGTTGTCTTCGCATCCATTCTAGCTCTTTTTTAAACAAGCTTTTTGCTTTACCAAGGTTCGTTGCTTCGAGTGCTAATCTTTCTTCTTTATTTTGCAGGTAATATGAATAATTTCCTTTGTATTTATATAACTGACCGTTATCAAGCTCAATAATTTCATTACAAACTCTTTCTAAGAAATAACGATCGTGAGTAACCATAAATAAGGTTATTTTTTCTTTAGCAAAAAATGCTTCCAACCACTCTATCATTTCTAAATCTAAATGGTTGGTTGGCTCATCAAGAATTAATAAATCCGGTTTATTAATTAAAACAATTGCTAAGCCTAAACGTTTTTTTTGCCCTCCTGAAAGTGTTCCTACTTTTTGTTTTAAATCTTCTAATTTTAGTTTAGAAAGTATTTGTTTATACTGGGTTTCAAAATCCCAAGCATTATGTTGTTCCATCAACTCAAAAGCTTTTTGATAAGTTTCTTGGTCGTCTGGATTTTCTAATGCTTTTTCATATTGCTGAATAATAGGAAGTATTTTATTTTCAGTTGAAAATATGGTTTCTTCTACTGTTAATTCTCCATTTAAAACAACATCTTGTGCTAAATATGCTATATGAATTCCTTTTCTGCTTACAATTTGTCCTGCATCCGGAGTATCTAAACCGGCAACAATATTTAAAATAGAAGTTTTTCCACTTCCGTTTTTAGCTACAAAAGCAATTTTTTGATCTTTATTTATACCAAATGAAAGGTCTTGAAATAAAACTTTTTCACCGTATGATTTGGATATATTTTCTACTGATAGATAATTCATTTGGCAAAAGTAAATAAAAAACCCTGAGCAAAAACTCAGGGTTAGCATTAGTTAAAAAGAAAGAAGGGTTTTTGGTTATCTTTTAACTAACTTGGTAGTTATTGATTTTTGGTTGTCACTGGCTTCTAATACATAAATACCGCTCTTTAAATCAGAAATATTTACTGTATTATTAATTGTTGTACCTTTTAAAACAACTTGTCCTATGGTGTTCGTTATTTTATAAGTAACATTTTCATTATCTCCAAATCTTACAATTACATTATTCAATGCCGGATTAGGATATACATTTAAACTGCTTAATCCGTCTCTATCTAATGGCTCTGCAACTTCATCATTAGATGTTGATGAGGCTATTGCTGAAGATGAATCAACAATATTTACTGTATAATCTTCTACCTCTCCGTCAGCAAAAGTTTCACAAGCCGTTGGTGCTGCGTTATATTTCATTGAAACACGCATTCTTGTTTGTCCTAACAACGCAGTTGAAGGAATAGATATATTGGCAGATCTGTTAGTTGCCGTATTTGAAGAACCTAAAGCTGTTTGCTCACTACTTTCAAAAGTTCCGTTTTGGTTATAATCAATCCAAACAGTAAAGTACTCTGTATAAGCTGAGCCACTAAATCCTGCGCTTACCAAAATTTGATTTGTTGTTCCTTTTGTTACTGTTGCAACTTTGCTAGTAAAATCACCATATCCACCATTAGCTGAAGTAGTGTTTGTCATTCCTCCAAAAGATACATAATCAATCCATTCATAAGTGACTCTGTTTCCTTTAGAAGTACAATAACTAACTACATTATTTAATGTTGTTACATTTACAGTATTACTAGCTCCTGATTCATTACCCGCTGCATCTTTAGCTTTTACAGAAAAACTGTAATTAGTATTAGCTGTTAAACCTGTAACATTATAAGAAGTTCCTGTAACAGTAGTTATTTTGGTGGTTCCTTGGTAAACATCATATCCTGTTACCGCTACATTATCTGTTGATGCAGTCCAACTTAAGGTCAAGCTTGTTTGACTTACACTGCTTGCACCTAAATTTGCAGGAGCTGTAGGAGCGGCTATATCTTGCCCTTCACCAACTGCTTCAACTGATAAATCATCTACAGCAATATCACTAGACCATCCGTTTCCTGTTGTTCCAACAATTCTTAATTTAACATTACCCCCTAAATATGTATTTAAGTTAATATTAATAGTATTCCACTGATTTCCTTTATTTCCAGAATCAGACCATAAATCTACCCAAGTAGTTCCATCTGATGTACCTTGCACTTTTAATGACCCTACGTTAGTTCCATACATATGATTTTTAAAACTGAATGTTGCTGAAGATTTTTCAGATAAATCAAAACATCCGCTTTCTAAAATTGCTGTCGCATTTGATCCTATTTGCCCGGTACTACCATTAGTAGATGCTTCTAAAAACAGGTAGTAAGAACCTTGTGTTGCTGAACTTGGACCAGTACCTGAAGATGGTGTACTACCAGTTCTTCTTATCCAGTTTCCGTCATCACCAGTAATTTGAGTCCATCCATCGTTTGTTTCAAATCCTTCGTTATATGGAAATACGGTAATTGTTGATGAGCAAGATATTGATGTACTTGTTGTAGTTACGTTTATTGTATTACTAGCTCCTGACTCATTTCCTGCCGCATCTTTTGCTTTTACTGAAAAACTATAATTAGTGCTACTCGTTAAGCCTGTAACATTATAAGAAGCAGTCGTTGCTGTTCCTATTTTAGTTGCTCCTTGATAAATATCATATCCTGTTACTCCTACATTATCTGTTGAAGCAGTCCATGCTAATGTTACTCCTGTTGACGTTACTGAACTTGCTGTTAAATTACTTGGCGCTGTAGGTGCTTGTGTATCTGCAACTGCGTTAGCTGTAAATGTTCCTGTAAACACACCTCTACCATAAGTAGATGCTATTACTTTATTGTTTGTATGATCTCCACTGATATTCCAGTAATCAAAAGAAGTAACACTAACATCACTCATACCGTTGTATGCTTGTGTCCAGTTTGGATTTGCATTATTAAAGTTTGACGTTGACCAAACGCCTAATTGTGTTGCTAAAATAGCTTCTGTTCTGTCTAATGGATTTTGTAAGAAATCTCTAACCGGAATATTAGGTAGGTTTCCTTCTTTACTTACCCAATTAGTTCCTCCGTCTGAAGTTGCCCAAACACTAGTAACTCCGTAGTTATGCATAGTTACAAAAATATCATTTGCAGTAGCTCCGAATCTTACTGAAGAAATTGATCCTACAAAAGGTGTATTTATATTTGTCCAGGTAGCGCTAGTATTCGTTACATTAGTTAATTTTAATAATTTACCATTAGCTAATCCTACATACCAAGTGTTATTAGCAAATGGTGATGCTCTAAAGGCTGTTGGGCTTGCATCTAACAGTGCATTTGTAATATTTCCTTTTGTATTAGCTGCTACGTTAATACTTTTAATTGATTTAGCTGTACTTGTAGAAGCATTTGTTAATAAACGATTTGCTGCATCATCATAATCCATTGGGTTGACAAAATCCCCGGTACTTTGATCATTCAATAACGTTGTTGCTCCACCTTGTGCTCTTCCTGAACCATTCCAAGGTAAGCTAAATCTATAAATTACATTGTGTACATACGTAGCAATCATATACTGACCGTCTTTATCAACAAAAGTGTAAAAACCATCTCCATCACTTAGTTCTGTTGAACTGTTAACTCCTGCTACTGCATTTCTAAATGCCTGAGTTCCGTTATCTTGTGCTCCTGCACTAAAAATTCCGTTAACATCACCGGCTCCGTCTGGTCCAATACCAGCCTTAACAAATTGAGTAACGTTATATCCTCTATTTCTTACACTAATAGTACCTCCTGCATTTCCAGAGTAATAAATTCCTCCGTCGTTTCCAAATAGCATTCTAGAAGAGTTATTATTTCCAAACGCTATGGAATGCTGATCTGCATGAACTTTTTGATGTCCAAAGCCTCCATACCAATGAGATAACTGAGACCATGAGTTTCCACCGTTTGTTGTTTTAAACAAATCGATTCCTCCCACATAAACAATATTATCATTTGTTGGGTCAGCTTCTATTACCAAATCATAAAAAGCTTGTCCTCTACAAAAATCATTAGCTGCTATATTAGTATCGGCATCATTAGGTAATGATGTTGAACTTATTGTAGCAAATCCATCTGTTGTTTTATAAATATGTACTGGTGCCGCACTTGTGGTTCCTTGTGTTAATGCATAAATCTTATTAGCATCTGTAGCTGATGTTTCTAATTCAACTCTATTTGACTCTGTTAATGGAGACGCAGCAGCTTCTGTCCAAGTACCTCCATTTGTTGAACTATATACTCTACCTCCACTATTTGCATCTAAAACAGATTTAATTGTTCCCATCCAAATGGTATTATTGGCACTCACTTCTAAATCGTTAGGGATGTAATAGTAATCTTTACCTCCAGATGTATATTTCATATTGGCAGATTCTATTCTATTCCAGGTAGTTCCGTTATCAGTAGAACGATATAGTCCTGCAGATTGTAAGCCTAACCAGTTGGTAGGGCTAGACGAATCTCCATACACATGGGCTCCAACTGCAACAAATAATTCTGTAGCGGCTCCGTTATCCCATGCTAATACATCATTTACATAATGAATTCCTGATAAGAAAATATTACTAGCATTGTAGTTAATAATAGCATCTCCGGCTGCAGGAATAGCAAGTGCATTCCATGTAGTACCTCCATCATTCGTAACATAAACTCCATTTCCAACAACATCACCAGCTGTGTATTGTTCTCCTGTTCCTACATACCATCTATTAGAATTTCTTGGATCTACTGTAATTGATGTTACTGATAAATTCCCCGGAACATTTTGAACTCTAGACCATTGCGAATTTGCATTGGTTATATCTGTATTTTTCCATAATCCTCCACTAACTCCTCCTGCATACACCGTATTATTAGTAGCATCATTAGGGTCAAATAAAACAACTCTTGTTCTTCCTCCTACATTATTAGGTCCTCTCTCAATCCATGAATTCCCATTCTCTCCCGGATTTCTTTGTAAATTGTTTTTTCCTTTAGAGTTTCTTTCTTTTAGCAATTGTTCTCTTAATCCAACCAAACTGCCATCTTCCATTCTTCCCGTAGATGGGTTCATGGTAAGTAATTGCATTTGATCATAATACCTGTTAGGAGGTAAGCCTTTTAATTTTCTTTCTTTTTTTCCCCATTTTAAAGATTCATTTAAAGGACTATTTTTTAAATATTCATCATGTACTCTTCTTTTTTCTGCTAATTCATCTAGAGCATTTTCTTTCTCTAAATAGGTGGAACCTATAATTGCTACTGCTACTACCGACAGTCCACCAATTAAAAATTTCAACTTATTATTCATATAAGGGGTTTTTAGGACAAAATACAGTAAAGGTTACCCCTTACTGTATTTTTTTGTTAATATAAATTCAATGTGAATGTGGTTTTATTTTTTAACTAACTTAGTTGTCAATGATTTTTGACCATCATTAACTTCTAAGATGTATATTCCTGAGTTTAACTCTGACACATCTAGTGTAGATGATAACTTTCCTGATTGAACTACACTTCCTATCGTGTTTACAATCTTATAGGTTGAGCCTTCTACTCTGAAACCTACTTTTACTTGTACCGAATTAATCGCAGGGTTTGGATAAGCCATTAAATCAATACCTCCTTCGTTTCTTAACGCTTCTGCTTCAACGATATCATAAGTTGTATTTAAACTTGATGTGCTTGACGTAATATTTACCGTATAATCTTCTACTTCTCCGTATGAGAATGACTCACAAGCTGTTTGGGTAGCATTCCACTTCATCGATACACGCATTCTCGTTGATCCTAACGCTGCATCTGTTGGTATAGCTACATTATAACT
>NZ_JBOCUK010000010.1:0-93059 GCF_050606265.1 Tenacibaculum sp. TC6
GTCTTTTTGAGTACGTTTTACATGTTTGTTTTTCATGACACTTAATTTTTAGTGTAACGCTATTTCAGGACGGGACATATACTCTATAAAAAAACTCTTAACTGTTCAGTTAAGAGTTTTTTTATAATTAGTGTTTTACAATTGAATATTCTTTTTTCATTTGTAGCTCACTCAATACATTTAGAGCTTCATTCATATAAATATCTTTTTTAAGATTTTTATGCCATGCTACTCTTTTATCTTTTAACACGGTATCTTTTTTAAACAACTGATATTCATATTTAGGTGAGTTGAACGTTAAGTTAGATTCAAACTTAAATACTTCTTGAAACTTCTTTACCTCTTCTTCTCTTCGTATACTTTCCTTTTTAAATTCACGGTAGTCTAATGATAAAATATTATCGTCTTGGTTAGATTTTAGCCATTTTGCATATTCATTAATCTTTTGAAATCTTTGATCATTAAGAACTCTCTGATTACTATTATATACCACATCTGCAAAATTACTATACGAATTTTTAGGGGTATAACTTGCTTGTTTTACCTTATCCCAAGGTAAGGCTCCATCTAAATCTCTTTCTCCAAACTCCATATAACTATATCTAGAGGGTAACGATATATCTGAATACACTCCTTCTTTTTGAGTTGAACCTCCGTTAATTCTATAAAACTTTTGTATAGTCATTTTTAAAGCTCCAAGATCTGTTGGATATTGCTCATAAAAACGATTGATAGGAAGTATGTTTTGAACTGTTCCTTTACCATACGTTTGTTTACCTCCTATAATAACAGCTCTTTTATAATCTTGCATGGCTGCAGCAAAAATTTCAGAAGCAGAGGCTGAAAATTCGTTTACCATAACAACTAATGGCCCGTCCCATTGTATTTTTTCATCAGTGTCATTTTTTACTAAAGGTTCTTCTCCTCTATATTTCACCTGCACAATTGGTCCTTTATCTATAAACAACCCTCCTATTTCAATGGCTGTTTTTAATGATCCTCCTCCGTTATCTCTTAAATCTACAATTAAACCGCTTACATTTTCAGCTTTTAATCGCTCAATTTCTTTCTCCATATCTTTAGCAGCATCTCTACTGTCTAAGTCACTAAAGTCAATATAGAATTTTGGCAGGTTTATAATACCATATTTCTTCCCGTTTTTTTCAACTATACTAGATTTTACAAATGTTTCTTCTAGCTCCACTACATCTCTAATAATTGAAATTACTTTTGTTGAACCATCTATTTTTTTCACCGTTAACTTTACCTCGGTTCCTTTATTCCCTTTTATAAATTTTATGGCGTCATCTAATCTCATTCCAACAATATCCAAAGGTTCTGCATCACCTTGAGCCACTTTTAAAATAATGTCTCCGGCTTCTAACTCACCTTGTTTCCATGCCGGTCCTCCAGAAATCAGCTCAACAATATGTGTGTACATTCCTTTTTTTTGTAATCTCGCTCCAATTCCTTCTAATTTACCTGACATATCTTGATCAAAACGTGATTTTATTTTTGGCGACATGTATGAAGTATGCGGATCAAATCCTGTTACAATACTATTTAAGAAAGTAGAATACCAATCTGAATTTTCAAGTTCATCAATACGAACATATAAGTCGTCCATATTTTCCAATACTTTGGTTCTGGCTTCTTTTTCAAGTTCTGTAAAACTCTTTTTCTTAAATGTTTTATCTTTTTCTGCTTTCTCAGCCTGATCACTTTCAGCACTTTCAATTCTGCTTATGATAGATAATTTTAATTGTTTTCTCCAGTAATCTAACAGCTCATCTTCATTTTTTGCAAATGGTATCTTTTCATAATCAACATCTATTATCTCATTTTTGTTGTAGTTAAAAGGCTTTTTCAACAACGTTCTATAAGTTGTTTTTGCTTTTTTTAGTTTCTCTAAGAATCTACCATAAACCAACTTGTAAAAATCAATATTTGATTCTCTTATCTGATCATCAATTAAATATTTATACTGTGAAAATTCTTTTAAATCATTTTGAGTAAAATACCTTTTACTTGGATCTAAACCATCAATGAATGTGTTATATACATGTTCAGAAAAATTATCATCTAAATCTTTTTGAACATAATGGTACCTACTTAGTATATTTTTTAACACATAAACAATAATCCTATCTTTGTCAGGATCTTCTTTTTGATTTTTATAAACTGATGCAGTGGCTACATTGGTAAATAAAATTGCGGCTGTTAAAAAATGAATAATATATTTCGTCTTCATAAATCGTCTGTCGTTTAATTTAGGGTACAATTACACTAGTTGCTAAACTACTAAAATAATGCCAGTTTTACTAACTCTGTTATTTTTTATAAATCCCTTTAAATAGTTTTTTAATTTCTTTTCCTTTTTCATCAACCCAAACCCATTCCTGAGTTACAGATTTGTCTTTATTTAATTGCCAAGAAATCTTATTCCGATATTTTTGAATTTTATCTTGCACAAAATCGCTCATCAACACCATCACTCCTTTTTCAAACTTTCCTTTTAATACAAGAGAGCCTCCTCCGTTATCAATCCAAACCTGATGCCATGAATTATCTTTTTTATCAAAATAATTATAACTGGTTCCTTTACTTTTAGAGGTTTCAGAAGTCCAATTTTCTTGAATAGCACATGCATTTGGCATTTTAACAACGGTATTATTCCCTATAAGCTTACCTGTATCATTGTAAACTTTCCATTTTCCTACCCAAAAATCAAATTGTGAATATTCTATTGAACTACATGGTGTTTCAACTTTATTTTGTGCGAATAGAATAGAAAAAAAAGTTGAAACAATAAAAACTGTTAGATAAACAATAACGCGAATCATATTTTTCTAATTGATAACTACAATTTTACGCAATAATTCACCACTACTATCTTTACAAAATGTTAAAAATAGTATCCTTTTTTTATCTTACATTTGTTCTAAAACTAGATTTCACATGGAAGACAGACCCTTAATTTTAGTAACCAATGATGATGGTATTACCGCTCCCGGTATACGAATGTTAATTGAAATCATGAATAAAATAGGTGATGTTGTAGTGGTAGCTCCTGATAGTCCGCAAAGTGGAATGGGACATGCTATTACCGTAAACAACGTACTTCATTGTAATCCTATAACTATTGACGATGGCCCTCAAATTGAATATAGCTGTTCCGGTACTCCTGCCGACTGCGTAAAGATGGCCAAAAATGAAATATTAAACAGAACTCCCGATTTATGTGTTTCAGGAATTAACCATGGTTCAAACTCATCAATAAATGTAATTTATTCAGGAACTATGAGTGCTGCCGTTGAAGCCGGGATTGAAGGAATTCCTGCTATTGGTTTTTCTTTATTAGATTTTGATTGGCATGCTGATTTTAGAGCGGCCAAAAAGTTTATTGAAAAAATTGTTTTAAATGTTCTTTTAAACGGACTACCGGAAGGAGTGGTTTTAAATGTTAATATTCCTAAACTAAAAGAACAAGATATAAACGGCATTAGAGTTTGCAGACAAGCCAACGGGTATTGGAAAGAAAATTTTGACAAGCGTAAAAGTCCTTACGGAAAAGAATATTACTGGTTAACCGGTGAATTTGTAAATAAAGACAAAGGGCAGGATACTGATATTTGGGCTTTAGAAAATGGTTTTATTTCTGTAGTTCCTGTTCAATTTGATATGACAGCGCATCACGCGATACAAAAACTTAACTCATGGGACATATAAGAAAAGAAATAGCAATTGGTTTTTTAATATCTCTTTTTGCTACTGCTTGTGGTTTTTTTATCTATTTACATTATATATCACAATCAGATATAAGCACAACTCTTACTCAGGTAAAAGAGGGTGGAGTGTTAGGAACTGTTATCGCTTTAGCTACAATACCTAACTTATTTGTTTTTTTCGTTTTTCTAAAAAAGAAACAAGATTACAGAGCAAGAGGAGTGTTAATTGCAACCATTATGATTGCTCTGCTTACCTTTATTTTAAAATTTGTGTAACTAAAAAACATTCTTTTTACTATTAGCAAGCATAAAACTTCAGTATTTTTAATGTAATGAAATATTATATACTAGCCGGTGAAGCATCCGGAGATTTACATGGCGCTAATCTTATGAAAGCGTTACTTAAAGAAGACCCAGAAGCTGAAATACGTTTTTGGGGTGGTGATTTAATGGAAGCGGTTGGAGGCTCTTTAGTTGTACATTACAAAGAAAGGGCTTTTATGGGGTTTTCTGAAGTTATTACGAACCTTAAAAAGATTTTAGGTTTTATTTCTTTTTGTAAAAAAGATATTGCTCAATTTAACCCGGATGTGCTTATTTTTATTGATAATTCCGGTTTTAATCTTCGTATTGCTAAATGGGCTAAACAGCATAATTTTACAACTAATTACTATATTTCTCCTCAAGTTTGGGCCAGTAGAGCAGGAAGAGTTAAAAGTATAAAACGTGATATTGATGCCATGTTTGTTATTCTTCCTTTTGAAAAAGAGTTTTATAAAAAATATGATTATGAAGTTCATTTTGTAGGACATCCTTTAATAGATGGTATTGAAAACAGAAAACAGATTGATGAACAAACATTCAGAGAAGAATACAATTTAGGTTATAAAAGAATTATAGCACTATTACCCGGTAGCAGAAAGCAAGAAATAACCAAGATGTTATCTGTTATGCTTTCTTTAGTTGATGATTTCCCTGATTATCAATTTGTTTTAGCAGGAGCTCCCAGCCAATCATTTGATTTTTACAAACCTTTTATAGCGGAAAAAAACATTCCTTTTATTCCTAACAAAACATATGATTTACTAAGTATTTCTTATGCCGCTCTTGTGGCTTCAGGAACTGCTACTTTAGAAACTGCTTTGTTTAAAGTGCCGCAAGTAGTATGTTATAAAGGAAGTGCTGTTTCTTATCAAATAGCTAAACGAATTATAACACTAGAATACATTTCTTTGGTAAATCTTATTATGGATAAAAAGGTAGTTACCGAATTAATTCAAAATGATTTTACCCGTAAAAACCTTAAGAAAGAATTAGAATTTATTTTGGACGAAAAACACCGTGAAGAAATTTTTTTAAATTATTTTGATTTAGAAAAAAAATTAGGCGGTAGAGGAGCTTCAGAAAAAACCGCTAAATTTATTGTTGAAGGTTTAAAAAATAATGCATAGATGATAAAAAAAATACTTACCCTACTTTGTTTACTTTTCCTTATTTCATGTGGTTCTGCCTCAAAAACTGTTAGAAACACTAAACAAAGTAGTACTTCTTCTCCTACATCATCTACTGAAAAAGAACCTACACTGGCCGACAAGGTAGTTTGGACTGCTGTTTCGTATAAGGGAATTCCTTATAGGTTTGGTGGATTAAATGAAGACGGCATGGATTGTTCGGGATTAGTTTATGTGTCTTTTAAAAAAAGAGACATTGATCTTCCACGTTCATCAAGGCTTATGTACACTAAAGGACATCCTATTTCTTTAAATGAAGTGAAAAGAGGAGATTTATTATTTTTTAAAACCTCCAGTAAAAGCGGAAGTGTTAATCATGTAGGATTAGTCACTTCGGTAAAAAGAGGCGATATTCGTTTTATTCACTCTACTACTTCTAAAGGAGTATTGGTTAGCTCATTACGTGAACGATACTGGAAACGAGCATTTATAAAAGCAAAAAGAGTTTTATAATTCTTTTCTTATATTAAGGGAGTCATAACGAACCCTTTACTTTATGAAAAGACAACTACTCTTGTTTTTTAGTATCCTAAGTTTCATTCTATATTGTTTTATAAAAACAAACAGCTCTTCTAACAAGACTGTTACTAAAGAAACTACACCACCTCGTGAAAAAGTTGTTTCTATAGCTACTTCTTATTTAGATGTTCCATATAAAGCTGGCGGCACCAGTAAAAAAGGCATGGATTGTTCTGGTTTGGTTCAAACTTCCTTTAAACAAATTCATATTCAACTTCCTCGTTCTTCTGCATTAATGAGTAACTACGGAAAAATAATTACCATTGAAAATGCACGTATTGGCGATTTAGTATTTTTTAACATTGATCGTCTTCAGGGAGCTATTAATCATGTAGGGCTTATTAGTAAACTGGAAGATAAAACAGTTTATTTTATTCATTCTTCTACTTCAAAAGGAGTTGTCATCAATTCTTTAGATGAGGAGTATTGGAAAAAAGCGTACGTAAAAGCTTGCCGTGTGATTAATTAATAAGGTATTGTTATAATTTCACACTAAAATTTTAGTAAATGATATTTCTGAACAAGACAGTTACATAAACAAAACCCCAACTTTTCAAGTTGGGGTTTTGTTTAGTTTAATTTAGCATTTTCCAGAGTTTATCTTTTAGTTCTGTTAAACCTGTTTGTGCTACTGAAGAAATAAATACGGTATCAATTCCTTCAGGTAATTCTTGTTGTATTTCTTTTTGAAGCTCGTCATCTAACATATCACATTTAGAAATTGCCAATAAACGATGTTTATCTAACAATTCAGGATTGTGTTTTCGGAGTTCATTTAACAAAATTTCGTATTCCTTTTTAATATCATCACTGTCTGCCGATATTAAAAACAACAATACAGAGTTACGTTCAATATGGCGTAAAAAGTAATGTCCTAAACCTTTGCCTTCCGAAGCTCCTTCTATAATTCCAGGTATATCAGCCATCACAAAACTTTGATGGTTTCTGTACTCTACAATTCCTAAGTTAGGTTTTAATGTTGTAAAAGCATAATCAGCAATTTTAGGCTTTGCTGCTGTTATAACCGATAATAGGGTTGACTTTCCTGCATTAGGAAATCCTACTAATCCAACATCTGCTAATATTTTTAACTCTATGCGATACCAACCTTCTTCTCCTTCCAATCCCGGTTGTGCATAACGCGGTGTTTGGTTAGTTGCTGATTTAAAATGCCAGTTTCCTTTACCTCCTTTACCTCCTTTTAGTAAAATTACATCTTCATCGTGTTGAGTAACTTCAAACAGCACTTCATTGGTTTCGGCATCTCTAAAAATAGTTCCTAAAGGTACAGGTATAACAATATCTGCACCGTCGTGTCCGGTACTTCTACTGCTACCTCCTTCTCCACCATGTTCAGCTCTAAAATGACGTTTAAACTTTAAATGGAAAAGTGTCCACATATTTTTATCTCCTCGAACAATTACGTGTCCTCCTCTTCCTCCATCACCTCCATCTGGTCCTCCTTTTGCAATATATTTTTCTCTATGCAAGTGAGCAGAGCCTCTTCCTCCTTTTCCTGAAGATGCATATACTTTTATGTAATCGACAAAATTTCCTTCAGTCATTTTTACTTGTTTACTGTAAAAGACACTAAAAAAAGTATCTTTTTAAATTATAATGTATCAAAAATATCTGATAAACGTTGTGTAATTTCTTCTATAGTTCCTACACCGTTTACTCCGTAATAGCTATCTTGTTCTTGATAATACTCTTTTAAAATCGCAGTTTTAGTATTGTATTCATTAAAACGATTTCTAATTTTTTCTTCATCCGTATCATCAGATCTTCCACTGGTTTTTCCTCTTTCTAAAATTCTTTCAACCAATAAATCTTCCGGTACTTCTAACGCTACCATTCCGTTGATTTTCTCTCCTTTTTCAGCTAAAAAAGCGTCTAGTGCTTCTGCTTGAGACTGTGTACGAGGAAATCCGTCAAAAATAAATCCGTTAACTCCTTCATTTTTTTCAACCTCTTCCTTAAGCATGCTAATCGTTACTTCATCCGGAACTAAATCACCGGCATCAATATATTTTTTTGCTAACAATCCAAGTTCAGTTTCGTTTTTAATATTATAACGAAATACATCCCCGGTTGAAATATGTACTAAATTGTACTTATCCTTTAAAATAACGGCTTGTGTTCCTTTTCCTGCTCCCGGAGGGCCAAATAATACAATGTTTTTCATTTTTGGTTGTGTTGTTAATTGATAAACAGCCGGTAAATTTCTTCCTAAACCATCGTAATCCAGACCATACCCAACAATAAAAGTATCCGGAATACTCTTTCCGATATAATCGATAGGCAGTTCTTTTCTATATACATCCGGTTTGAAAAAGAGGGTGGCTATTTTAAGCT
This sequence comes from Tenacibaculum sp. TC6, assembly GCF_050606265.1. Lineage (NCBI taxonomy): Bacteria > Pseudomonadati > Bacteroidota > Flavobacteriia > Flavobacteriales > Flavobacteriaceae > Tenacibaculum > Tenacibaculum sp. TC6. The sequence continues at coordinate 8,114 of NZ_JBOCUK010000010.1, forward strand.
CTTTTAGGTTTTTTGTTTTAAATATTTCGTAAATTTCTTGTAGGGTAGTTCCTGTATCGATTACATCTTCTAAGATAACAACAGTTCTTCCCGTTAGGTCTTCATTAATACCAATTAACTTTTTTACCTTTTCAGTTGAGCTTGTTCCTTCATAAGAAGCTAGTTTTACAAAAGAAATTTCACAATCTCCTTTGTAAGCTCTTAAAAAGTCGGCAGTAAAAACAAAGCACCCGTTTAGTATTCCTATAAAAAGAGGCACCTCATTTTTAGGCATTTCATTTTTAACTTGTATAGCTAATTCTTTAACTATATCTGCGATTTCGTTTTTTGAAACGAATTCTTTAAAATATAAATCGTGAAGTTTTGTAATTCTCATCAGACTGCAAAGATAGTTGCTTGATATTAAATGAAAAAACCGTTTTGAATTTAGTTCAAAACGGTCTTATTTTGATTTATTCTTTTTTTAGTTCTTTTTTCCTTTTCTAACTGAATCAAACATGATTGGCGTAGCTACAAATAAAGATGAATAAGTACCTACAACCACCCCTACAATTAATGCAAACATAAATCCTTTAATACTATCACCTCCAAAGAAGAAGATAGCTAACATTACTAATAAGGTAGTTAATGACGTATTGATTGTTCTTCCTAAAGTACTACTCAATGCTTTATCAACTAAGTTTGAAGTTAATGAATTATTTGTACTTACATACTCTCTAATTCTATCGAAAATAATTACGGTATCGTTTAACGAGTATCCAACCACTGTTAAGATTGCTGCGATAAATGACTGACCGATTTCCATGTCAAACGGCATAATTTTATAGAATATTGAGAATACTCCTAAAACAACTAACACATCGTGGAATACAGCTACAACTGCTCCGATAGAGAATGCCATTTTTCTAAAACGTAATAAGATATATAAGAACACTACTAATAACGATCCTAATACTGCTAAAAAGGCAGCTTGCTTAATATCATCAGCAATTGTAGGGTCTACTTTCATGTAACTCATGATACCACCTCCGTTATTTACTTTTTCAAAACCTGGTTTAAAGCTTTCGTAAGAAACGCCCTCTAAATATGGTTTTAATCCTTTATATAAAGTGCTTTGTACTTCTTCATCAACTTGTTTACTCTTATCATCAATTTTAAAAGCTGTTGTTATTTTTAACTGGTTGTCTGCTCCGTAGGTTTTAACCTCAGGCGCTGTACCAAATACATCTTTTAAAGCTCCTGCAATCTCATTTGCTTTCATTGGCTTATCAAAACGAACAACATAAGAACGACCTCCTTTAAAGTCAACTCCTTGTTTTAATCCTATAGTAGCCATTGAAACTAATCCGATAACAATTAATGTTCCTGAAACAATATAAGCTAACTTACGTTTCTTCATGAAATCGAAACTAATGTTATTAAACCAGTTCTTAGAAAGGTTGGTATTAAATGTTAACTTAGTTCCTTTTTCAACCGCTCTATCAATAAATAAACGTGTAATAAATACAGCTGTAAATAATGAAGTAGCAATACCAATCATTAAAGTTAAAGCAAAACCTTTGATTGGTCCTGTTCCAAATACATATAAAATAATACCTGTTAATAATGTTGTGATGTTAGCGTCTAAAATTGCTGATAAAGCTCCTTTAATACTAAATCCTTCATCTACAGCTAAACCTAATCCTTTTCCTTCTGCTAAACCTTCTTTAATTCTTTCAAAGATAATTACGTTTGCATCTACAGACATACCAATAGTTAAGATGATACCTGCTATTCCCGGTAATGTTAATACCGAATTAAACGATGCTAAGATTCCGAAGATAAATAAGATGTTTACCAATAAAGCTATGTTAGCGTATACTCCGGCTTTTCCGTAGTATAAAATCATCCAACCTAATACTAGTAAAATAGCTAATGCAAACGACCACATACTTGCGTTGATAGATTCTTTTCCTAAAGATGGTCCTACAACCTGTGCTTCAATCATTCTTGCCGGTGCCGGTAATTTACCAGCTTTTAATACAGTAGCAATATCTTTTGCTTCGTTAACAGTCATATTTCCTCCTGAAATTTGAGTACTACCACTAGTGATAGGCTCGTTTACAGATGGAGCTGTGTACACATAATCATCTAATACTACCGCTACAAATTTACCTGCATTTTCAGTAGTCATTTTACCCCATAACTTAGTACCTAATCCATTCATTTGCATATTTACAACTGGTTGATTAGCTTTTGTTGGGTGGAAATCTTGTTTAGCATCAGCAATTACATCTCCTTCAATAGGTGCTTCGTCATTTCTGTTTGACTTAATTGCATACAATCCGATAATTGGAGTTAATTCTGTATCTTCAGGAGTTTGAGCTGTTCTTTCCGGTGTAAATGGTTTATAATCCCATAAGAACTTAGCATATCTTAAGTTACTAGGCAATAATGCTCTAATATCTTTATTTTTCAATAATTTATTTACAACTGCTGTATCTTGTAATTTAGCATACGCAATTGTTGAGCTGATTTGTTGTTGATTAGGACTTAAGTAAGTAAACAACATTTTTTGTGCATCAGCAGTTTTAGTAGAATCAGCAGACTCTCCTAATAAATCATCAATATCACTTCCTTTTTTAGTAGTATCTTTTGCTTGTTCAGTAGTACTTCCTTCAGTAGTTTCTTTTAATAATTCAATTGACTTTGCATTCGCTTGAACAAAAAACGGAATAACATCAGCATTGGTGTAAACTTCCCAGAACTGTAATTTAGCAGTACTTTGTAATAATCTTTCTACACGATCTATATCTTTAGCTCCCGGTAATTCTACTTGAATTCTTCCAGAAGTACCAATACGTTGAATATTTGGTTGTACTACTCCGAATTTATCAATACGGCTACGTAATACTTCAAATGCAGTATTAATTGATGAATCTATTTCTCCTTGTAAAACTTCTTTTACTTCAGCGTTCGTTTTCTTAAAGTCGATTTTTTCGCGTAACGCTTTAGTTCCAAAAATAGATGGATCACTTAACTTTACACTTCCCTTGCTTAATTTTTCAAATTGATCAAAAAATAAATCCAGGTAGTTATCTTGGCTATCTTTCTGAGCCTCATCGGCTTTTTCTAAAGCCTCAAGAAATACAGCGTTTTTAGAATCGTTAGATAATCCAATTAAGATATCTTTTACAGATACTTGTAAAATTGCATTAATTCCTCCTTTTAAATCTAAACCAAGGTTCATTTCTTTATCCTTGATGTCATTATAAGTAAATTTAGTAACTACTAAATTTACTACCTCTTTATTTCCTACGCTATCTAAATACTTACTTTCAGCTTTAGCTATTTCTTTACCATTGTGGTCTTTAACATTCTTTAAAGCGTACTCTTTAGCACTATCTTCTACCTTGTTGGCAAAAAATGTAAACGACAATTGGTATAAACTTACTAATCCAAAAAGAATAGCAAATAATTTAATAAGACCTTTGTTTTGCATTTTCAATAATTTAAATCGACTTTTTTTTAAAACGTGCAAATATAGTATTTCAAAAAAGAAAAGCCAATTCTTTTAGCATATTTATGTTTCTAGCAGTGATTTAGCAAAGACTTACTAACAAAATAGTACATCTTTAGTATATATATTACGTATATTTACCTGCTTTTTTGAAGCGTATCAAACAACAAATTAAATTCAAAACAATATAATGGCACAAACATCTGAAACTGAAACAGTGTACTTAACAGATATTGAAATTGCACAAGCAAAAGAATTGCAACACATTAAACACATTGCAAAGAAATTAAATGTAGAAGAAGATGATATGGAAATGTATGGAAAATACAAAGCCAAATTACCTTTACATTTAATTGACGAAGAAAAAATAAAAAACAACAACCTAGTATTAGTAACTGCGTTAACTCCTACTCCTGCCGGAGAAGGTAAAACCACGGTTTCTATAGGATTAACCGAAGGTCTTAATAAAATAGGTAAACAAGCAACTGTTGTTTTACGTGAGCCTTCATTAGGTCCTGTCTTTGGTATTAAAGGTGGCGCTGCCGGTGGAGGATATTCTCAGGTAGTACCAATGGAAGATATTAACTTACATTTTACCGGTGATTTTAATGCCATTGAAAAAGCGAACAATTTATTATCAGCCTTAATTGATAATAATTTACAAAGCTCAGTTAACAATCTAAATATTGACCCGAGAACCATTTTATGGAAACGTGTTATAGACATGAATGATCGTGCTTTACGTCAAATTACAATTGGGCTTGGCGGTACCGCTAACGGAATTCCTCGTGAAGATGGTTTTAACATCACTCCTGCTTCAGAAGTAATGGCTATTCTATGTATGGCTACAAGTTTTGATGATTTAAAAGAACGACTAGGAAATATTTTTATTGGATTTACTTTTGATAAAAAGCCTGTTTTTGCTCGTGATTTAAAAGCACAAGATGCTATGGCCATTTTACTTAAAGATGCCATTAAGCCTAATTTAGTACAAACATTAGAAGAAAATCCGGCTATTATTCATGGTGGCCCTTTTGCAAACATTGCACAAGGAACTAATACTATTTTAGCTACTAAAATGGGGTTATCTTTATCTAATTATGTGGTTACCGAAGCTGGGTTTGGTGCTGATTTAGGTGCTGAAAAATTCTTAGATATTAAATCGGCTTATGCTGGTTTAAATCCTAAATGTGTTGTTTTAGTGGCTACTATACGAGCACTTCGTCATCATGGAGGTTCTTCTAAAGAAGAATATAATACTCCAAGTATAGAACGTGTTGAAAAAGGGTTTAAAAATCTTGAAAAACACATTGAAAATATTAGAAAGTTTAATATTGAACCAGTAGTAGCTATTAATTCTTTTGTTTCTGATTCTGAAGAAGAAATTAACTATGTAATTGATACTTGTGAAAAATTAGGTGTACAAGCTGTTGTTTCAGAAGGATGGGCAAAAGGTGGAGAAGGCACTAAAAATCTTGCTAAAGCTGTAGTGGATGTTGTTGATAACAAAGCTACTCAATACAAACCTTTGTATGACTGGAATAGTCCGGTTAAAGAAAAAATAGAAACCATAGCTAAAGAAATTTATGGTGCTGTTGGAGTAACTTATGATAAAGAAGCTGAATTAAATTTACGAAGAATTGATCGTTTAGGGTTTAACAATTTCGCTATCTGTATGGCTAAAACCCAAAAGTCATTTTCTGACAATGAAAGTTTAATTGGTAAACCTGAAGGTTTTACAGTTAATGTTCGTGAAATAGAAATTGCTGCCGGGGCTCAATTCATCATTCCTATTTTAGGTAAAATGATGCGTATGCCCGGATTACCTCCTGTACCTGCATCTGAAGGAATGAGTATTGACAACAATGGAAAAATTTCCGGTTTATCATAAATTCCTATAATCAAAAAATGTATCAAAAGTTAAAAAACTTTTGATACATTTTTTTTTACGACAACCAGACTTTTATTAAAGAAGTTATTCTACAGTAATTTTCACTACCAATCCTTCATTTGCTCTTATATTAAAAACAGTTTCATCTTCAAAAATTAAATACTGTCCTTTAATTCCAACTAGCTTCCCAGTATAGGTTTGGTCTTTTACTAAGTTTAAGCTTTTAGGTTTTTCCGGATATCTTTTTACCGGAAAATTAATAGTGGTTTCTTTATTATTTTCAATAAAATACTCTTGTACTTCCTTCGGGATAAATTCACGTAATTTATGTTGCCAAGCTACTAAATCTTCATCTTCAACCTCATTTTTTAACATTTTTCTCCAATTAGTCTTATCTGCAATATGCTCTTTTAATGCTACTTCGGTTATTCCTGCTAAATATCTGTTAGGAACCTCAACAATTTCAATTGCTTCATGCGCTCCTTGATCAATCCAACGTGTAGGAACCTGACTTTTTCGGGTAACTCCTACCTTTATATTGCTTGAATTTGCTAAATACACAATATGGGGTTGTAATTGAACTTGTTTTTCGTAAGCTAAATCTCTATCCTCAATATCTAAATGTGCTTTGCTTAACTCCGGACGCATAATCCAATCACCGGCACTAGCCGTATCAAAAAAGCAGCTTTTACAAAACCCTTGCCTGTAAATTTCTTTTTCTAAACCGCACTGTAAACATTCATAAGTAACAAAACTAAGTTCTAGTGTTTTATTTAGTAATTGATTCATACTTAAAAAATCAGTTTTCATATCTAAATAATACTGTACAGAATCTAAATTTTCAGTAGACATTTTTTTTAATACTCCTTGATATTGCATAACCTAAATTTTATTACTTTTAGCTAAATTTTTTTTACCCCATTTAGTTAAAATAACAGAGATATCTGTTATCAATTAAAAAATAGCAACGATAAACTACAAACTTAAAAAATATTATGGCGTTTCCGTTTATAAATTCTATCATTTCTTGGTTTTTAAAAAAACGTAAACATCAGGTAGAACTTTTTTTGAAATACCCTATTGATGTTCAGAACGAAGTATTACTAAAGCTGATAAACACTGCTAAAAACACAGAGTTTGGAAAACAATATGATTTTTCAGCGATTATTTCATATGAAGATTTTTCTTCAAAAGTACCTATTCAAAAGTATGAAAGTATTGAGCCTTCAATTGAACGTTGCAGAAAGGGTGAACAGAATATTTTTTGGCCTACTCAAATACGATGGTTTGCTAAATCTAGCGGTACCACCAATGCTAAAAGCAAATTTATTCCTGTAAGTGATGAAGCTATTGAAAACTGTCATTTTAAAGCAGGAAAAGATATGTTGTGCCTTTATATCAATAACAATGAAGATGCCCAACTTTTTACAGGAAAAGGCTTACGTTTAGGAGGTAGCTCTGCGGTATATGAAGACAATAATTCTTATTTTGGTGACTTGTCTGCTATTATTATTGAAAACATGCCTTTTTGGGCAGATTTTAGTTCGGCTCCTAAACAAGAAGTGGCTTTAATGAGCGAATGGGAAACCAAAATGGAGGCTATTATTAATGAAACTATTCATGAAAATATTACAAGTTTGGCCGGTGTACCTTCTTGGATGTTGGTTTTACTTAATAAAGTTCTAGAAAAAACCGGCAAAGAAAACATATTAGAAGTATGGCCTAATTTGGAAGTGTATTTTCATGGAGGCGTTAATTTTAGTCCGTATATAGATCAGTACAAAAAACTTATTCCTAAAAAAGACTTCAGGTATTATGAAATTTATAATGCTTCTGAAGGATTCTTTGCCATCCAAGACAGAAACAATTCTGACGAACTTTTATTAATGCTTGATTACGGTATTTTTTACGAGTTTATTCCTATGAGTGAGTACGATGGTGAAAATTCAACAGCTATCCCTCTATCAGAAGTTACCACTGATGTAAATTATGCGCTAGTTATTACCACCAATGCTGGATTGTGGAGATACTTAATTGGCGATACGATAAAATTTACCTCAATTGACCCGTATAGAATAAAAATTACAGGACGTACCAAGCATTATATTAATGTTTTTGGAGAAGAATTAATTATTGAAAACGCTGAAGAAGGATTAAAAGCTGCTTGTGAAAAAACAAACGCATCCATTAAAGATTACACCGTAGGTCCTATTTTTATGAACGATACTGCCCAAGGTGCTCATGAATGGATTATAGAGTTTGACAAAGCTCCTGATAATTTAGATTTTTTTACGGAATTACTTGACAACTACCTAAAAAATTGTAATTCTGATTATGAAGCCAAACGTTATAATAACATGACTCTTTCAATGCCCAAAGTTCATAAAGCCCGTAAAGGGTTATTTTATGATTGGTTAAAGGTTAAAGGTAAATTAGGAGGTCAGCATAAAGTACCTCGTTTATCTAACAAACGTGAGTTTATTGAAGAATTATTAAACTTATAAAATGTTTGATTTTTCTTTATTTAAAAACCTGAATTTACATGAAAGCTCTGATTTTATTAGTGCCTTAAGCGAAATTGCTGAGTTTAAAACGTTTCCTAAAAATCATATTATACATGCTTCCGGTAGTATTTGCAGTCATTTTTATATTATTACTAAAGGTATTGCCCGAGTTTTTTATTTTAAAGAAGAAAAAGATATTACAGTTCATTTTGCTGCCGAACATGATAGTATTACTGCCATAGACAGTTTAATTCAGCGAAAAAAAAGTAAGTATAGTATAGAAACTATTGAAGAAACCGAAACTATTGCCGTTAACATTAACAGCTTAGAACTTTTATTTGAAAAAGAACCTCAATTTGAACGATTCGGCAGGCTTTTTTTACAAGATTTATATATTGATTTGGTAGAAAGAATAGACGATCTACAACTACACACTGCACAGGAAAGATATGATACTTTATTAAGTAAAAAACCTTATTTATTTCAACGAGTTCCGTCGAAACACTTAGCTTCTTTTTTAGGAATGACGGCTGAAACGTTAAGTAGAATTAAAGGAAAATAATTTCTTGACAATTATCAAGTGTTAATTTGTTTTCTGAAAGTAGCTTTGTATTCTATACAATCAGAACATGACAATTTCAGCAAAGCTTAAAAAATTTTACCTCGATAATAATTTACCGGAAAACGGAGGCACAGAAGAAGATTATTTTAATCTTAAATTCCGTTTTTTTTCCTTAAAAATACCAAACTACGAGTTCCGAAAGAACGTATTATATATTCATGACATACAACATATATTATATGATTGTGATATTACTTGGAAAGGCGAAGCTTTTATAGCCGGATGGGAAATAGCCACCGGTTTTTGGAAGCATTTACCTATTGGTTTTGCAAGTATATGGGCCATGGGAGTTTCTCTTTTACTTCACCCAAAAGAAGTAGTAAACGGATATAAGGCAGGATTACAAGTTACCGGGCTTATTGATTTAAAAATAGACAAGGAGCAACTTTTATCTTATACCGTTAAAGAAGTTGAGACTCTACTTAGAAGGGATACCGTTTTATCATTTAATCCTTACATTTTTGTAATGTGGATTCTTATAAGTCTATTTATTGTTTTCTCTCCTCTTATTGTTGGTCTTCTACTTGTATTTTTATAGGTAATTTATATTGAACAGCTACCGGAATACCTCTTTTAAGTGCCGGATCTAAATTGGGCAATTGTTTTATGGATGCTTTTAACAGGCTATCTAAAACAGGTAGCTTTTCTAAAACAAGAGTTGAGGCTTCTATTTTTTTAAGTTCAACTTTTCCGGTTTTACTTACTACTAAATACACATTAACTTCTTCATCGATATCTTCATCAGTCATAAAGTCAACCACATTCAAAACATTTACTATTTCTTTTTGAAGTTCCTGTCTAAAACAATCTGCTCTTTCTTTTCCTAGTAATTGTTTACAATTCTGAAAAGCAGGTGACTCATCTACTCTTGAATAGTTAACAATAGTGTCTAATTCTTTTTTTGCCTCTTTGTTTCTAAAAGGCAGATAATTACAAGAATTTAAAAAAAATAATAAAGAAAGAAGAATATAATTAAATCTCACTACTTTGATTTTGACATGAAAATACAAAAAATAAGATTACTCTAATATTTCTCCTTTTTGAAAATAAAATTTCTTTATTTCTTTCAGCCTTTTTGTTACTTGATTAGTTAATACAGAATCTTTACTTTCAAACCTGTCTATATAATTTTTATAATGTTTATACGCATTTTTTTTGTCTTTATAATAATGTTCTGAAAGAGTTGCTAACTGGTATAAAGCTTTGTAATTCTTATAATTTTCTCTTAGTGCATTTTCATAAGCTGTAAGCGCTTCTTTAGTTCTGTTCAACTTCTCTAAAGTTTGCGCTAACCGATAATATTCATCATCTCTTGATTCTTTGCCAATAAATGTTGCCATTCTATAATGCAAATGTGCCTCTTTGTAATCTTCCTCTTCAAAATCCATATCACCAAAATACGTGTACACTTTGTAATCAGTTTTATCTATACGTAATGCTTGTTTAAAATACTTTCTTGCTATTTCAAAGTCTTTTAAAAGAAAATAACAACGTCCTAACATTTTTTTAGTGTAATGTTCATTAGGTTCAATAGAGTCTATTTTCTGAAGTAACTCAATTGCTTTGTTATAATTTTTATCTCTGTACAAAGCATTAATTTCTAATTTATTCAGTTCAATATGGTTCGGGTTTATTTGTAATCCTTTTTTTATAAATATTGAAGCCGAATCAGCATCTCTTAAAACGGTATAATCGTAAGCTAAGTTTTCAATAGATTTTATATGCTTATCATCTTTCTCATAAGCTTCTAAAAAACTATCCATTCTCAAGTTTCTTTTACCTAACAACTTATAAGCAATTCCTTTATAATAGTAATAATTAGCATTTGTAATATCTCTCTCAATCAACCCTTTAAATAATTGCAATGCTTTTTCTGCTTCTTTTATAGTAAGGTGCAGTTTTCCCAGTTCATAGGCAATAAATAAATTGTCTTTATCTTCTTCATGTAACTTTTCATATACTGTAATGGCTTTTCTATACTTTTTTTCTTTTTTATACGAATTCGCTAGTTTAACTTTTACCGTATAATCATCTTGAAATGCTAATGCTTTCTCATAATGCAAACTAACTAATGATTGTTGGTCTAAATTTTCATTGATTTGCGCTTTTTTTACGTTCTTTTCAAAAGAATCCGGAAACTTTTCTAACAATTCAATTGCTTTATGATATCTACCTCTATTTAATAAAGTATCTACCGCTACAAAAGTTGATGTTTGTGCATTTATTTTTAAAACTCCCAACACTACTACCAAGTATAAAATTTTCTTTTTCATGTATTATATTGATTTTTTATTTCTATTATTCCACAGTAAACGTAATAGGCAACGTATATCCTACCCTAACTACTTGTCCATTTTTTTCTCCGGGTACTATTCTAGGTAATTTCTCAAGCATTTTACTCACCATTTTTTTGAGTTCAGGATGCGGGGCTCTCACCTGTATGTCAGTAATTAAACCTGTTTTATCAATTTTAAAAGCAGCATAAATTCTTTTCTTCCCGGGAGTTAAATCAAGATTTTTGACAAACGACATATCAAGTTCCTTTTGTGCAAAGTCATTTATACTTTGATTAAAACATGATTTATCACCCTCATCACATCCAGGAAAAGTTGGTGCTTTATCTATCATAGAAAAAGGCACGTCGTCGCTTTTAGTTAAGTTTACGTCCTTTACTGTTGATTTGATCTTTTTATTATGCAAACCAATAACCTTTCTACCTTCAAAATCATATAATTTATAGTAAAAAGCATCCTTATTATCACTTTTTATTTTTATTCCTTCCAAAAAATTATCTCTAAACTCTGAAAATTCCTTCTCTTCATTTTTATTTAATTCCTCTGTTGAAATTTCTTTTCCTAAAAATTCTTCATCAAATGAGATAAACAAATCAAAATATGATTCTTTTTTAGTTTCTTGGTATTTCTCTTTAGATCCGAAATACACTTTTTGCAATTGTTTTGTTTCAATACCTTCCAATTGATTTTCACTACATGAAGCATAAAAAAGCATACTAACTAAGATAGGCACTAGCAATAGATATTTAAGTTGTTTAATTTTTTTTGACTGCCTTTTCGTTATCATGATAATTCGTTTTTTGATTAATGAATGTTTATAAAACTGATTAACGAAGGAGATATTCTCTACCTTAAAGACATCAGATAATAGATTGTTTATATAGTTGTTTTTTTCAATTTCTTTACTTGCTTCTGCATCAGAAATATACTCATGAATAAGCGACACTCTCTTTTGATACACATAAATCATAGGGTTAAACCACATTATAACTCGTAACAACTCAAAAAACAATAAATCAAGCGTATGCTTTTGTGAGCAGTGTACTAGTTCATGCTTAATTACTTTTTCTCTTCTATTTTCAGGAAGATCTTTACCAATAAAAATATAATTGAAAAAAGAGAAGGCTTTAGATGATCTTTTTAACAAAACCAATGTATACCCCATTTTAACGACAACTTCATTTTCTTTAACAAGACTAACTACTTTAAATACTTTACGAAGAAAAATTAGCAAAAAAAATAGACTACCCAAGACAAACAAAACATCTAGGTAATTAAGAGATTGATACCATGAAGATTGCTCTATAACATACTGAGGAGATAATATTACTTCGGGCAACATTATTGTATACTCTTGAGGAACTGCTTTTTTAACTGAAGATACTTTTATCAATGGCAATACAAATGAAAGCAATGCAGTGCCTAATAAGTACCATCTGTTTTTTGTAAAAAAAGTTTCTTTACTTAAAAAGAGATCATACATTGCCACAAAAAGCACCTGAAATAGGACTACCTGAATACAATAGTTTATCATGATTTCTAACTTTTATTTACTTCTTTTAAAATACTTTCAAGTTCTTGAATATCCATTTTGTTTTCTTTCATAAAAAAAGAAACCATACTTTTAAATGAGCCTTCAAAATATCCGTTAACCAACTTATGTAAACTTTGATTGCTGTATGCTGATTTTTCAATTAAAGGAAAATAAACATAACCACGTCCTTTGGGTTTATGCCCTACAAATTCTTTTGTTTCTAAAATTCTGATAATTGTAGACACGGTATTATAGGCTGGTTTAGGCTCTTCCATTTCATCAATAACTTCTTTTACCGAAGCCTCTCTAAGCTGCCATAAAACGTGCATTATCTGCTCTTCTGCTTTTGTTAACTGCTTACTCATAATACAATAGATAAAAAGTTTTGCTTTGTAAATATAACTAAAAAACTAGTTTAAACTAATTTATTAGTTGAAATGTAACAAAGTTTAACATTTGTCGTCATATTTCTACATTCTATGTATGAATGTATATTTATCAATAAAATTAACTATGGATACTTTTTTACTTATTGTTGGCTTTTTATTCGCTTGTTTGGGAATTATCGGCTCTTTTTTACCCGTTCTGCCCGGACCTATTACCGGATGGGTAGGTTTATTACTTCTTCACTTAACAAAAGCTGTACCTTCAAATACTTCCTTTTTAGTTATCACTTTTATTATTGCTATAGTAATTTTTATTTTAGATTATTTTATTCCTGCAATAGGCACTAAAAGATTCGGAGGTTCAAAGTATGGTGTTTATGGTACAACCATTGGTCTTATTGTAGGTTTGCTCTCTCCCATTCCGTTTGGAATATTGATTGGCGCTTTTGTAGGTGCTTTAATAGGTGAGCTTATATACGACAGTAAAGATACAAACAGAGCTCTTAAGGCTTCTTTTGGAGCTTTCTTAGGATTTCTTGCCTCAGTTACTATAAAATTCTCAGTAGCCGTAGTATATTTAGTATTATTTATTGTTAAGTTTTGGGAATACAAAGGTAATTTCTGGAGTTAAATTTTGCGCAAAAAAAAAGCAACCCATCTCAGGGAAGCTTTCCATTGGTAACAAAACCACGGTGCTTCTCAGCACCTTAACAACACAACTAAACACTGCCTTTTAAAACAAGACAGCCTGCAAATATACAAACTTTCACCATACACACAAATTTTTTTTGTTTTTTTCAAAAAAACTGACACTTCATTGCGTTGTTTAATTCTGTAATTGATTGTATCTTTGCGCTTTTAAATTTAAAATAACTTAAAAGTTACACAATGCAATTATCAGAACAAGAAGTTGTACGTAGAGAAAAACTTACCAAATTAAGAGAATTTGGTATTAATCCTTATCCTGCAAATTTATATCCGTTAACTACCAATTCTAAAGAAATTAAAGACGACTTTAAAGAAGGTAAAAAAGTTGTAATTGCTGGTAGATTAATGTCTCGTCGTATTCAAGGAAAAGCTTCTTTTGCTGAATTGCAAGATAGTTACGGACGAGTACAAGTTTATTTTAACAGAGATGAAATTTGTACCGGAGAAGATAAAAATTTATACAACGAAATCTATAAGAAATTATTAGACATCGGTGATTTTATCGGAATTGAAGGAGAGTTATTTACTACTCAGGTAGGTGAAAAAACGGTATTGGTTAAAAACTTTACTTTACTAAGTAAATCTTTAAAACCTTTACCTCTTCCAAAAGTTGATGCTGAGGGAAATACTCATGATGGTTTTACTGATCCGGAATTACGTTATCGTCAACGTTATGCTGACTTAGTGGTTAACCCACATGTTAAGGAGGTATTTGTAAAAAGAACAAAGTTATTCAATGCCATGCGTCAATTTTTTAATGATGCCGGGTATTTTGAAGTAGAAACTCCGGTATTACAACCAATTCCGGGAGGTGCTGCTGCCAGACCTTTTATAACTCACCACAATGCGTTAGATATTCCTCTTTATATGCGTATTGCCAATGAACTGTACCTAAAACGTTTAATCGTTGGTGGTTTTGATGGTGTTTATGAATTTTCTAAAAACTTCCGTAATGAAGGAATGGATAGAACTCATAACCCTGAGTTTACAGCTATGGAAATCTATGTTGCTTATAAAGACTACAACTGGATGATGGAGTTTACAGAAAAGCTTTTAGAGTATTGTGCTATTTCGGTAAACGGAACTACGAAGGCTACTTTTGGTGAATATGAAGTAGATTTTAAAGCTCCTTATGCTCGTGTTACCATGGCTGATTCTATTAAGCATTTTACCGGTTTTGATATTTTAGGAAAAACGGAAGATGAAATTAGAGAAGCTGCTAAAGGCATGGGTATTGAAGTAGATGATACTATGGGGAAAGGAAAGTTAATAGATGAAATTTTTGGTGAAAAATGTGAAGGTAATTACATTCATCCAACCTTTATTACTGATTATCCTAAAGAAATGTCTCCTTTATGTAAAGAGCACAGAGATAATCCGGAATTAACTGAGCGTTTTGAGTTAATGGTTTGTGGTAAAGAAATTGCCAATGCGTATTCTGAATTAAATGATCCTATTGATCAACGTGAACGTTTTGAAGCTCAATTAAAATTAGCGGAACGTGGTGATGATGAAGCCGGACAGTTTATAGATCAAGACTTTTTAAGAGCTTTAGAATACGGTATGCCTCCTACTTCTGGTTTAGGTATTGGTATGGATCGATTAATTATGTTTTTAACTAATAATCAATCTATTCAAGAGGTTCTTTTCTTCCCTCAAATGAAGCCTGAGAAAAAAGCTCCTACAGTAGAGCTTAATGATGATGAAAAGGCTGTTTTAGCGTTAATTGAAAAGGCTGAGAAAATTGACTTAAACGAGTTAAAAACTCAAAGTGGTTTAAGTAATAAAAAATGGGATAAAACGATTAAGCATTTAACTAAAAACCAACTAGCTAAAGTTGAAAAAACAGATGATGGTTTGTTAGTTGAAATCATCTAAATTTTAAATTCAATTTTTAATATAGTAAAGAGCACTTTAAAAGTGCTCTTTTTTTATGCTTTTCAAAAAATGGCTTCCCATTTAAAAATACTTATTTATAGGCAAACGCTTACTCTCAAAAAATATGTAACTTTAACACTATTAATTAACTAAACAAAAAAAATTATGGCTGCCATTTACTACGTAAACGATGTTCCGGTATTTGAAGATGAAGTAAAAGAAAAATTATATTCCGGTGAACTTTTTTTATTTGATAAAGCTGTGAATTCCGGCGATGAGATGAATATCAATTTTGAAAACGGATCTATTAATTCTAACGAATTAGGTTCTATTGATTTTACTCCTATAGGAATTGGAAAACCTTTAAGTATTGAAATTTTAACCATATACTCGGGGGATGCTCCTGAGCGTTTTTTGGGTAAAAAAGATATGCTTGTTACTACCGGCGTTAAATCAATAGGAACCTATGATTCTGCTCCTAAAGCTATTAACCAAATAGTACGTAAGGTTAATGATAATCAATATTACGAGCCTTCTGCTTTTAATGAAGGTTCACCTATTGTATATTATACACCTGCTCTTGACATGAATACTATTTTATGTTCATTTCATTTAGTTGCCGATACTTTTAATGAAAGTATCTTTGAAGATGTTTCCAGTTTATTAGCCAAAGCCGGAGGCATTCCTGTTTTTGCGCCTGCTGCAAGTGTTTTATTGGCTGGTAGTACTTTAGCTTCTATTGCTTCAAAACTAGGTAAGGCTATTTTTGAATCTAAGCCTTTCTTTAAAGGAGATTTTAATATCAGACTAGATACCCCCGGACAAATCCCGACAAAGGCCAAGTATGTTTTAATAACTGATAATAAGTTTGAAAAAGAGTTTATTAATTACAAACCCGGCAATATTGTAATTGATGATTCTAATCATACTAAAGTAAGATTGGTTCATAAAACAACCAACAAAGAATATAGCGGAGATGCTCCTTATATATTAATTTCTTTAGATGGTAGAGAACGTGAGGATTTAAAAAACTTTAAACCTACTCATGCTTCTGCTGCTATTATGGAACAGTTTTACGGAACCGAAACTAATTCACAATCTATAGAAGTTGTTCAAGATGCTTTAATGCTTTATAATGACTTTCATTATTTTGAAAAGGCTAAAAAACAAAAGGAAAAGTTAGAGGGGCTTGCTGAAGATAGTGAAGCCTACAAAAGTATTAAACTTCTTTATGATGCTTATGTAAAAAACATAAACTCAGATATTTTTACTAATAATATATAAATGTTTATTCAAAAAGAACTGTTATAAAAAAACAGTTCTTTTTTTTATCCTTAAAAAGTTTTGTACAAAAGCTATCTTATCAATAGCTTTGACTTAATGAAGTATTCAAATTCTCTTTGGCAAATAGCTATTAAAAAATTTAAGCAAAGTAAAACCGGAATGGTGAGCTTTGGCTATATTTTGCTTTGTGGTTTCGTAGCTGTTTTTTGCTACATTCTTGCTCCTGACAATAGCAATTCTGCCAATCAGATGCATTTAGAAATACATTCAAAACCACCGGGGTTTTCTACTCAATTATTAGAAATTCCTTCTCTTGAAAAAGACAAACAGCATTGGTTTTCTATTTTTTTACAGGGAAAGAAAAACTCCTCAACAGAAATTCCTATTCAATCTTACACTATTTTAAAAGATGAGTTAGAGGTTATTAATCTTTCTGATGGACTTCCTAAAAAGTTTTCATTACAGCTATTTAATAATCAACCGGAACACTATATTAAACACAAAACTTTTTGGTTAGGCACTGATAAATATGGACGTGATTTGTTTAGCAGGCTTCTTATAGGCGCCAGAATTTCATTTTTTATTGGTTTTATTGCTGTTTTTATATCCTTACTTGTGGGTATTCCTATTGGTGCAATTGCCGGTTATTTTGGTGGTAAAACAGATGCTTTTATTATGTGGCTTATTAATATTACCTGGTCTATTCCTACGTTATTATTAGTTATTGCTATTACGCTTGCCTTAGGAAAAGGGTTTTGGCAAGTTTTTATAGCTGTTGGGTTAACTATGTGGGTTGAAGTTGCCCGTGTTGTTAGAGGACAGGTGATTACTACTAAACAACAACAATATGTTGAAGCGGCAAAAGCTCTTGGTTTTTCTGATCTTAGAATTATTTTTAAGCATATTCTTCCTAATATTTTAGCGCCTATTATTGTTATTTCTGCTGCAAATTTTGCTGCTGCTATTCTTATAGAAAGTGGATTGAGCTTTTTAGGTATTGGTGCTCAGCCTCCAACTCCGTCATGGGGTGCCATGATAAAGAATCATTATAACTATATTATTTTAGGAAAACCTTATTTAGCCTTAATTCCCGGTATGGCTATTATGAGTTTGGTTATGGCTTTTATGTTATTGGGGAATACACTTCGTGATACGTTGGATGTAAAATCTTAGATTACTTTTACCTTGTTTTCTTTTATTTGATAACGATTATTATAATCTTACGGCAAATATTTTAACTATTAAGCTGTGCTAGACGATGCTAAACTCGTGTTAAACAATCCTTCTTCTTTGTTATGAAATGTATTTGCCTTGTTAAACAATCCTTTTAGCTTGTTATGCTTTTACCTACTCTTGTTATGGAATTCTTCTTTTATGTTATTCAATCCTCTCTGCTTGTTAAACGTTCTTAATCGCTTGTTAAGACATCCTCTTCTTAGGTTATGCAATTCTTTTAGTTTGTTAAATATATTCTTATCCGCCTTAACCTCTAAATACCTGTTAGAAAGCAACAAAAACTATTTGCTTCTTTTTATATTTCACTGTCTTAACAAAGTATTATGCTTTTCTTCTTAGATTTTAATTAATTTCGTTGTTTCTAAAAAATAATATTCAATGAGTTTTACGGTTAAATTTACCACACGATGGGCTGATTTTGATGCTAATATTCATATGCGACATACTGCTTATAACGATTATGCTGCTGAGGCCAGATTGCGATTTTTTAAAGAACATAATATTACTATTCATGATTTTTCAAAAGAAAAAATAGGTCCTATTTTATTTGAAGAAAACACTAAGTTTTTAAAAGAAATTCATTTGGGTGAAGATATATCGGTTAATTTAAAAGTAATTGGTTTATCAAGTAACGGTGAGCGTTGGAAAATTCAGCATGAAGTTTTTAATAATGACGGAAAGCTTTCAGCAATTATAACTGTTTATGGTGCTTGGCTTGATTTAGTTAAGCGTAAGCTTACTGTGCCTCCCGCAAAGTTTAAAGATATTTTTAATGAAGTAGAAAAAACTCATGATTTTCAGGAAATCTTAGTAAAACAATCATGACAACTGCCAGAACCATAAAAGTCATTATTTTACTACTTACTATTGCGGTAAGTTTTTGGTTAAATCATTCAAAAAACAATAGTGTTTCTGATGATATTGAAACGGTTGTAAAGAATGATTTTTCGTTTAATTATACACCTAGTTCTACTACCGGTGTAATTATTAAGCATTCCGGTTACCAATTATCTTATAGCGAAAAACATGAACAGGCTGAATGGGTTGCCTATTCTTTGCACAAAAATGATATTGTT
Source organism: Tenacibaculum sp. TC6 (assembly GCF_050606265.1). Lineage (NCBI taxonomy): Bacteria > Pseudomonadati > Bacteroidota > Flavobacteriia > Flavobacteriales > Flavobacteriaceae > Tenacibaculum > Tenacibaculum sp. TC6. The sequence goes on from NZ_JBOCUK010000010.1 coordinate 27,026, forward strand.
TATACAAATCATGAGCGCCCGTTTTTTATTAACGACCCAAAAGTGCGTACACAATCTGCTGACTGGAGAAGTTATAAAAATTCCGGTTACGACAAGGGACATCTTTGTCCGGCCGGTGATAAGCGTTATTCTAAAAAGGCTCATGACGAAACTTTTTTTACCTCTAATATTACGCCTCAAAAGCACAATTTTAATGCAGGTATTTGGAATAAGCTAGAGCAAAAAACTCGCTATTGGGCAAAAAAGTACCATCATTTATATGTTATTACCGGGGGAGTTCTTGAGCCTAATTTAAAAACGATTGGAAATGGCAAAAATAAAGTGAGTGTACCTAATAAGTTTTATAAGATTTTATTGGATTATACCGAACCGGAAATTAAGGCCATTGCTTTTTTAATACCTCATCAAGACAGTACAAAACCTTTGTCTAGTTTTGTTGTTTCTATAGACAGTATTGAGCAATTAACCGGTATTGACTTTTTTCCTCAGTTACCGGATTCTATAGAGAGCAAACTTGAAGCTTCAACTAATTACAAAAATTGGAGTTTCAGATAAAAATCTATAAATAATAAACCCGAGTTTTATACTCGGGTTTATTTATTCTACTATAAGGTTGTATTAATTTTCTTTGTAAATTTTTGTTCTTTTACCATCTTTATTAAGGATATAAAATCCTTTTGGTAACCTATTTAACAGTTCTTTTTCTTCTTCACTATTTTTAATAGTTTCTCTTTTTATTTCAATTCCCTGAAAGTTATTTACGCTAATTATTGCGGTTTTTGATGAATAACCTATTGATTCTACTGTTGTGTTATTATTTTCATCAGACTCAGAAACTCTTTCATGGTAATCAGCTATTGCATGAATATAATGGAAACTTGATAAACTATATCCTAAATAGTCATTCCAAATATAAAGTTCTGCACACATTTCTTTAACTTCATTTGGGGCTATCGTCAGAGAAGTACTTGGGTAAGGTAAGTTAGCAACAATACTCGAGTTGGTTAACCCCGCATTATTTGTTAAGATTAATGCTGTATTATCAATTGTTCCTGTAGCTGAACCTATATTTTTTATACTTACACAAAATTTGTTATTACTATTGGCTTTCAACTTTAAGTTAGGAGCTGCTATTCCATTTACTTTTATCTCTGTGATAATAAAATCTGGTTTTCCTTGTTGAACAGGACATCCGTTATTTGAAGCCGGACCTGCTTGGTTTGGACAATTATCCTGACTATCAGGCACTCCATCTGAATCAGAATCACAATCAAAAGAAATAGATGAATTATTAAAAGAAGAACCCAATATTTCATAATCTGGATCACTTGAAGTATACGCCGAAAGAATTAAATAATAGTATTTTAAACCATTACCGTCTCCAAGATCTAAATGATATACTTTATTTATAACTAATGGAGCACCAATATAAATATTTGTTTTAAACTGCATACCTTTTATGTCACTTGAACATATTTTAGATTGAGCTTCAGATAAACTTCCAAGTCTAATAAATTTGTGGTATTTCCATGAAATTGAACTACATGACAAAAGTGTTACTTCTTCTATATTACTGGTATCATCAACCTCTAAACCCGCATCTGAACATGTATCTTGAACATATATAACCTTGTAGAAGTAATCACCATCTCCTAAATTAGCTCTATAAATCTTATTCAATTCCAGTTTTAACCCAAAAAGATTTGCTTTTTCAATTCCAAAGTTTGTCCCTAAGCAATTACTTTCAAAAGCAATCTCATAACTTCGACCTAATTTTAAGAATTTATGGTAACGATATTTTTGACACATCTGAGCAAAAAAACTAGTTGATATTAAAATAAATAAAATTGTAATTGTAATTTTTTTCATAATTTAATTTTTAGAGTTTAAGACAAATCTACCTCCAAAAAACCATTCCTTATTACGCAATCATTAAGAATGCATTAAATATAAACACAAAAAAACTATGTTAGAATTTGAAACTTTTTCAGAAACTTAAGAAAGTTCTTACTTTCCTATACATAAATCTAACACTTCATTTTTTACCATCTGTTCTTAATTATATAATAATGTAAATAACTTTATCTTTTATTAAAGAGTATTCCCTTTATAACAAGCTCCTATGATTATTAAATATTAAAAAAAAAATCAGGATTAAATTTCTTCAATCCTGATTTTTAAATTCACATAATTTATGAGATCCTTCTCAAAAGTATTTTCTTACTTAATTCTATTTAGAATTTATATCCTGTCCAAGAAAAAACAGAAGCATCAGCTCCTCCGGTTGTTCCCTCTGTTAAATTAACAGTAGCCCCTCCGGTTGTTGTATTTTTAATACTAGTTACATCCAATCCGTTTGCAGGATTTCCTATTGCTGTGATGTTGGTTGCATCATTAGCATCACCTCTTGAGTCTGTTAAATCTACAACATCAGAAAAAATAGCTCCAGAGCCTAATACTAAATAAGCATTGGTAATATTGGCCGTTGCTCCTCTTCTTATTTTAATGCCATCAGTCATTTTAACACCATCAGCATTATTAATAATGGTAAGACCATTGATCGTAAAGTTTGACTGATTGATATCAGACGGAGTATTTCCATCTAAGTTACCATCCGCTTCTACTCCTCTAGGATCTCTAGTTACTGCAGTAAAACCATTTTCTCTTATCCCATATAAGTTAGTACAAGTTCCTACGTATCCCTGAGTAAAATCAAACATATCGTCTTTAGCATTTACTGCTAAAATATTGGTTACATTTACAGTACCTCCAAAAAATTCGATAGCATCGTCATCACCATTTAAAATAGCAATGTTTGAAATAGTTGTTCCACTTCCTACAGCATTTAATGTAAGTCCATTATGTTCTGCCTCATCATCAATTCTAGCACCTGTATACTCAAGTTTTATATAGTTTAAAACTCCTGAGTTATCATTTGCTACATCTCCACCGTACTCAATTGCAGTATTAACTTCTGTAGTTGAATTACTATTTGCCCCGTTTTGTCTACTTAAAGGTGCTTTACCGTTTAAGATAAGCCCTCCCCAATCTCCTGATTTAGGGCTTGTTGCATTTGAAGTAAAAACAATTGGGTTAGCAGCTGTACCATCAGCCATAATTTTCCCTCCTTTTTCTACTAATATATAAACATCTGTTCCTCCAGCTAAAGCTTTAACTCTAACTCCTGGCTCAATGGTTAAGGTTGCTCCGCTTTTCACTAATAAAGCCCCTGTTAATGTATAGTCTAACCCTGACTTTAATGTTAAATCTGTAGTTAAATTCCCAGCTAAATTTTGAGCTGTTACTTCACCTCCTGTATTTCCCCCAGAAACTTCATCTTCATTACTTAATGAACATGAACCTAAAAATAAAGATGAAACTACTATTGCCGATAAAATAATTTTTTTCATTTTGTTTATATTTCTATTTTAATTTAGTTACCGCAAAATTGCATTACCAATATTTCTTTATCTACACTTATTTCTTAAAGAATTGTTACGTTTTTAAAGCTTTTATTAAAAATCGTAAGAAAACCCTAAACTTATATTTACTCCTTTTTTATAATTTCTTAACACAACGTTTTCCTTATTAACAGAACCATTCCTACTTGTCTGAAATTCAGGGTTTAACAAGTTTTTAACCTTGAATTTTAAATTGTATTTTTTGGCTACTCTAAATGATGAAACAAAATCTAAGGTTGGAATTCCTTTTTCAATAATATTTTCAAATCCTCTTGTACCAATTGAATACACTCTATCACTAAAATAATTTAAAACAACAGAAGAGGTTAATTCACTATTATCATATTTTTTATTTAAAGATATGTCAGCATTTAATAAAAACGGTGTCGCTCCTTCTAGTTTACTAGATACCTGTTGAAATTGGGCAATGGAATTTTTATCTAAATTAACTTTTGAATATAAATAAGAAGCATTAACCCCTCCATTTAACGTATAATTTTCATCTTCATTTTCAAGTATTTTTTTGCGAGCTTCTAACTCTACCCCATATACATAGGCTTCTTTTCCTACATTCAAATACGTTAACACATTTCCTGCGCTTGATATTTCACTTCTAGAAATTGGGTTTTTTATCAATTTATAAAAACCTGTTAAAGCTATCAATTCTCCAGAAGACATATAATGCTCATATTTTATATCTAAATTATAATTATCTGATGGTTTTAAGTTAGGATTACCTTGACTGGCAAAGTTAATATCTTGATACTTAAAAGGAGCTGTTTCTTTAAACTGAGGGTATGTATATGTTTGGCTAGCAGCTAATCTGAAAATATCATTCTCATTTAAACTATACTTTATATTTAAACTAGGTAAAAGATAACTCTTGTCTATTAAAGATGGCCCATCTTCCTTACTACTTCCTATATTGGTATTATATGTTACTCTTTGGGCTGCTCTTTCAAATTTTACACCTCCTGAAACAATTAAATTATCGCTTAACTGATAAACTATATTTGAAAAAACACCACTTATTAAACGTTTTCCTCTATAAGTAAACGGAACAAATGTTTCAGCATCTTCGTTTCTTCTACCTCTTCCTGTTTGTAAACTAAAAATATTATTATCAATTGATTCCTGATTAAAAGTTGCATCTGGATTATTGACATCTATAATTGGTCCATTCCCTGTAAAATCATGATTAAATATAGTAGCCGCAAATAAACGTTCCGTATAATGATAATCAGCTCCAAAATCTATTAAACTTTTATTATCATAATCAGAACTTAATTTATAACTCAATTTACCTTTTGCAGCATAGTCATTTTCTTGAAGTTTAGAAAAATATCTTTCATTAGTACCAGCACTACTTGTATTAGGTCTTGTTTCACCGTTTCTTATTAAATACTCATTAGATCTTCTATCCGGTTCATTTCCTCTTACAAAATTTAATGCTCCTTTTCCTTCAAGAGTTAATCTTTCATTAAATTTATAACTTCCTAATAATTGATTAACATATAACTCATTATTATTAGTTTGTTGTCTTCTAAGAAAAACTAAATCTCCTTCTTCTTGTGGATCATCTTTACCAAAATAGTCTCCAATAGCCTGCTTGTTATTATGGATGAATAAATGATTATAGGCAATATCAAATCCTTTATCTGATTTATATTTCAAATTCCCCATTAATAATTGTGATGTATTATAACTGTATTTAGAAAATTCTAAATTTCTAAAAGGTTCTACAACACCATCATTCGTAGTCTGTCTAATATTTCCTTCAGTAAAACTATAATCTCCATTAAAACCTCCTACAATAAAATAACTAAGTGTATTTCCATTTCCTAATTCATATTTTTTACCATAATTAAAAGAAAAAGAATTATTTAACTGAAAATCTTGAGTTCTTGGTTTAAATGAATTTCCAAAAGAGTAACTATTTAAATCAGTTACATTATGGTTCAGTTTTTGGGTTCCTAACCTATTTGTTCCATCAATAGTAAGAAAGTTATTTTTAGTAAGCGTTTGAGTATTACCACTAAAAGAAAAACTCACATTAGCCACTCTCTTTTTATTCAATTCTTTTGAAACTATATCTATATTAGCTCCTCCTACATCACCGTTTATTTCAGATGTAAAAACTTTATTAATTCCAACACTTTCTATAATACTCGTATCAAAAAAGTCTAAAGAAATATTTTTATATTCAGGATCTTCAGAAGGTAATGGTAAACTATTTAAGGTAGTTGAATTATATCTATCTCCTAAACCTCTTACAACAACATTTTTAGTTCCTTTAGACACCCCAGCTGTTTTTGTTACAGCAGTTTCAGCATTTGATACACCTTTTTTTGATAACTCTTGAGCACCTATACTTGTTTTTATAGCAACAGCCTTCTTTTGTTCTAAAAGTAATGCGCTTTCTTTTTCTCTGCTTACAGATGCATTAATTTTAACTTCTTCAAGCTTTACTCCTTCATTAGCTCCTAAAAGCTGGTTAACAGTTGTTGTTTCACCTGCTTTTACTACTACCGCTTTCTCTATAGTTTGATATCCTACAAAACTAAAAACTATAGTTTGATTTCCAGCCGGTACGCTAATTGTATACTTCCCATCAATATCTGTTGTTCCCCCTATTGATGTGCCTTTTATAAAAACATTGGCAAATGGTAATGGTTCTCCATTCATTTCTTTGTCTGTAACAACCCCCATTATGGTACCTTTGCTTTGGGAAAAGACCAAGTTACATAAGCTTAAAAAAGCTATTAAAAATATTTTTCTCATCACTAACTTTGAATTCTGTTTAATTATCGGGCAAAATTCAAGCTATCTTGTAAACCCAATGTTACCTGTAAATTATAGTTCTATTATCAGAATGTTTAGCCAGTGTTAAGAAAGTTTATTTATGTTACTTTAATGTTAATTACTAAATAATTTAAGCCCTATTAAAAATATTCTTGGTGTAGCCGGACCGTAGATAAAGTTACTATCTCTCTCCTTTCCTACATCAAAATGATTCTGATACGCATCAAAAATATTTTTAACCCCTCCATGTATTTCCATATTCGCTTTTAGTGAGTTAAAAGTAAACTTATAAGAAGCATTTATTCCTACATTGAAAAATGTTGGTGATTGAAAGTATTCATCTTTCAATAAATTTTGATTTGACGCTAAATGCAACACCTCCATACTTCCTGTATAAGTACTATTTAAAGCTAATTTAATTTTTTGATTAGGTGTGTAGGTTAACGTTGCATAACCATACGTATTAGGTGTTCTTAAGAACTGTTTTTTAAGAGGTAATTCGTCTGAATTTTTAACAGCTATTTTGTATTGACTGGATTGGTAGGTTAATCCGGTTTCAAACTGTACTATTCCATCATAATTGAATCGGGTTTCTAATGTTATTCCTTTTACCACCGCACCTTTTCCGTTTCTTTTTTCAAAAACTTCTCCAAAAGTATCTTCTCCAATTCCTTCTAAATAAAATGCATCATTCAAATTTGTGTAAAAACTTTCAAAAGTAAATCCATATATATAATGTTCTGTTGGTTTGTCATAATTAAATGATAGACTATAACTATTGGAGCGTTCTCTTTTCAAATCATTTGCTAAAACAACTCTGGAAACACCTCCTCCGGCAAAAGCTATATGTAAATCTGTATCAAATGCTTGCGGAGCTCTAAAACCGGTTCCCCAAGTTGCTCTTAGTTGTCCATTATTAAATGGTTTAAATAGCACAGACATACGAGGACTTACCACATTATTGATTATTTTTTTTGCTGCTCCGTTTCTATCTAGTGCGTCTAATGTATGATTATCGTATCGAAAACCGGCAAGTACATTCCATTGATCATTTAACTCCCAATCACTCTGAAAAAAAACACCTAAGTTCCTTGTTAATTGATCAACTTTATAGGTGTAGGCTTTAATTTCATCATACACATCATCTTGTACAAACTCACCTCCAAGAGTCAGTACATTATTTCCTATTATAAAGTTATCTAATTGATGATTTATCTGAATACCACCTTGTAATGTAGAGGTTGTTGATTTTCCGTATGGCGGATTTAATAAATGTGCTTCATCTTCACTTGTTCCTATATTAGGCCTTACTCCGGTATAGTGATCTCTTCCTGTATATTGTGCTGCGAAATAGGTAATAAATGAACTTTTATTTTCATTGAAATTCACTTGATAATCTACATTTCCTACATATACATCATGAATTCTTTCTTCAGACTGAAATGCAAAATGTGGCTGACTATCTACCATTTCTCCTCCATAACGATGCTCATTCATCTTGCTAAAATTCACTTCAATTTTTTGATTGGTTTCCGGAAGAAAAAAGAGACTGGCTCCAAAAGCATTATTTTTAAGTTCAGGAAGTTCAGAATAGTTATCTCCGTTAGCATCATACCAACCTCTTTTTCTATTATTCATAAAAAAAGAGATTCCTGCATTTTTATCTTCATAAACAATAGTTCCGTTTCCTGAAACGATATAATCATCTGTTCCTTTTACATTTTGATATGTAAAACCTATACTATAATCATTTTTCTTCGGAATTTTAGTTAACACATTTACTGTACCTCCTATTGCACTGGAACCATAAAGAGCCGAACCGCCACCTCTAACTACCTCAATGCGATCAATCATATTTGTAGGTATTTGTTCTAAACCATACAAACCGGTTAACGGACTAAAAACCGGGCGTCCGTTAATTAAAATTTGTGAGTATCCGCCTGCCAATCCATTCATTCGTAATTGTGTATAATTACATGTTTGACAATCTGTTTCCACACGTAGTCCTGTTTGATAATTTAATCCTTCCGATAAATTACACGCTTGAACATTGGCCAACGTTTGGCTATTAATAACAGCAACTATTACCGGGTTTTTAGTATTACGCTTATCTGTTCGGGTTCCTGTTACCGTTATCTGATCTAATAACTCATCGTGTTCAACCAAAGAGAAATTAACCTCTTTTTGTATATGTTTTGTTATCATTACTTGTTTTTTACCAGATACAAAACCGGCAAAAGAAGCCTCTACAACAACTTTCCCTTCCGGCAAACCAGAAAGCCTATATTTTCCGTTTTCATCTGCAGTAATTCCCATTGATGTATGCTTAACAGTAATCGTAGCAAAAGGTAACACCTCTCCTTTTGATGTTTTAACTACCCCATGAATAGTTTGACCGTTTGCTATAAAGCTTATTCCTAAAAATATAATTGTAAAAATTCTGCTCATCACGATTTAAAATTTACGCAAATGTAAAATATTTTTTAGACAAACCTAAAAATATGTTTATGTGAAACAAAATTTGTATGTTTGCTATTGAACCCAACAAAGCATGTTTAGTCAATCCGAAGAAAATTATATCAAAACGATATACCACTTGGGTGGTGTATCTAATAAAGGAATCAGTACCAATGCCATTGCAGAAAAGCTTAATACAAAAGCTTCTTCCGTTACAGATATGGTAAAAAAACTATCTGAAAAAGAAGTGGTTATTTACAAAAAATATCAAGGGGTAAGGTTAACTGATCTTGGTAAAAAAACAGCTGTAAATATTATACGTAAGCATCGTTTATGGGAAGTTTTTTTGGTAAACAAATTAAATTTTTCTTGGGATGAGGTTCATGAAGTTGCTGAGCAGCTAGAGCATATTAATTCGCCTAAACTAATTAATGAATTAGATGCCTTTTTAGAATATCCGAAAAGAGATCCACATGGAGATCCTATACCGGATAAAGATGGAAATTTACAAATTATAGAAAAAAGTTTGTTATCAACTTTACAGGAAGGTGAGAAAGGAATTTGTATTGGGGTTGATGACAGTTCTTCTGAGTTTTTACAATTTCTTGATAAGAATGAAATTGCTCTTGGAAAAAAAATAGAAATTATAGAAAAGGAGCCTTTTGACGGTTCATTCAAAATAAAATTGGAAGATAAATTACTAACTATTTCTAACAAGATTGCTACTAATTTATACATCCAAAAAAATTAATTATACACAATAACTATGAGTTTTTTTGAACAGATAATTGCCTTTTGCAAAGAGCACCCTATACAAGGAGCTTTATATGCTTCTTTATTTACTTGGGGATTAACCGGATTAGGTGCCGCTTTAGTTTTTTTCTTTAAAAAATTAAATCGTGCTGTTTTAGACGGAATGTTAGGTTTTACCGGTGGTGTTATGGTAGCTGCCAGTTTTTGGAGTTTACTGGCTCCTGCTATTGAAAACAGTCCCGGAGAAGGTTTTACAAAGGTTCTTCCGTCAGCATTAGGTTTTGCTTTAGGTGCCTTAGCTTTATTTGGTATGGATAAATTGTTACCTCACTTGCATATAAATTTTAAAGAAAGTGAAGTTGAAGGAGTTAAAACTAACTGGCACAGAACTACTTTACTCGTTCTTGCCATTACACTTCATAACATTCCTGAAGGCTTAGCCGTTGGTGTACTTTTCGGAGCTGCTTCAACCCTAGTTGGGGCTGAACAAACAGAAATGATTATCGCTGCTATTTCATTAGCTATTGGTATTGGAATTCAAAATTTCCCGGAGGGTTTTGCGGTTGCCATGCCGCTTCGTAGACAGGGAGTAAGTCGTTTTAAAAGTTTTTGGTATGGTCAAATGTCGGCAATTGTAGAGCCAATGGCAGCTGTTTTAGGAGCAGTCGCTGTATCATTTTTTACACCAATTTTACCGTATGCTTTAGCATTTGCTGCAGGAGCGATGATTTTTGTGGTAGTAGAAGAAGTGATTCCTGAAACTCAACGAGATAAATATACAGATATAGCTACCTTAGGTTTTATAGGTGGGTTTATAGTTATGATGTCATTAGATGTAGGTTTAGGCTAAAATAAAAGCTGTATATCTATAAAGATTAAAAAGCGCGAAATGAAATTTCATTTCGCGCTTTTTATTTGCTTGTAATTTTAGTTGATTGTTAGTATATAATGAATATTACTTTTTTCATGATTAAATTAATTAGGACAGTTTTTAGTTGTACTATGATTATAAATAAATAGTTTAGTTACGTTCATTGTTTTACTCTTCTTCAAATATTCTACTCTTTACTTTGTATGCATAGCATTTTTTCTGATTTTTTTTAACTAAAACTAAACCAATAAAATTATTAAGTTCAATAAAGTTTTCTAATCCTTTTTGGTATTTATATCTTTCATTCTTAAGAAGCCATTCAAATGATTTGTACTCTACTCTCTTACAACATTTATTAAAATCTATTTTTTCCACCTTAAAGGTTATAGAAGAATTTGAGTTTACATGATTAGAAAATATACTTATCATAGATTTATTTTCATTTATTGAATATGAATATTCTTGACTTTTATCATTTAGTAAAAAATGATTTTCTTGTGAGAAAACAGAAAAATTTATTAATAAGAATAAATAGATTATTTACATTCATTGTTTGTAGATTTTTCATAATTAATATTAACTTTTTTAATTCTGTTTTTTTCTTTATCAGCATAAGCTTTGTCTGCATATTGTTTATCCCAAGCTTTAGTTTCTAAGAGTCCGTACCAAGCCATATTGTAAGCTTCCCTAAAAACCGAACTGTTTAAAAATAGAAAGATTAATTTTAACTTTAAACAGAAAACGATGCGAAAGAGTAAATTTACACCCTCACAAACTACCAAGATTTTAAAAGAATTTGATCAAGGTAAAACGGTTTTAGAGATTAGCCGAGAGCATGGAGTTAGTTCGGCAACATTTTATAATTGGCGTTCCAAATATGCTGGGATGAGTTCTAAAGAGTTACGTCGTATCAAAGAGTTGGAAGATGAGAATCGTAGACTCAAACAGATGTATGCTTCTTTAGCTTTAGATCATCAAATGGCCAAAGAGGTCATTGCAAAAAAGCTTTAAAGCCTTGCCGTAAGAGAGTTATTAGTAAATCTCTTGCTCATTACGGTATCAGCAGGGCGTGCCGAGTATTAAATATGAGCAAAAGTGTTTACTATTACAAACCGTTGCCAAAGGATGATACTGAGATAGAGATTGCTCTACAAGAAAAAGCAGTACAACATTCAGAAGAGGGGTTTTGGAAGGCTTATAGTCGTTTACGTAATGAGGGGAAGCCATGGAATCATAAACGAGTATATAGGGTTTACAAAGCATTAGGACTTGCTCTACGTCGAAAAGTAAAGAAGCGACTGCCAGTTCGAGTGAAAGAGCCATTAGAAGTGCCCAAAAACCTTAATGACACATGGAGTATGGATTTTGTTACCGATACTCTTGAGAACAAGAGGCATTTTAGAGCCTTTACCATTATTGATGACTGCAATAGAGAAGTCCTGCATATAGAAGTGGATTTTTCTTTACCAAGTAATCGAGTAGTTTGGGTACTTAATCATCTTGTCAACAGAAGAGGAAAACCCAATAAGATAAGAATGGATAATGGTCCAGAATTTATCGCTAATATTACTTCTGTATGGAGTCAAATGCACAATATAGAGTTTGTCTATATTCAACCAGGAAAACCAACTCAGAATGCTTTTGTAGAGAGATTTAATGGGACTTATAGAAGGGGAGTTCTTGATAAGTACATCTTTGAGAATATCGACCAAGTAAGAGAACAAACACAAGATTGGATGTATGATTATAACCATCATAGACCCCATGAAGGACTGGGTAGATTATCACCGATAAAATACGCAGAAATTAATTCTCTTGGGGCTAGCCCCAAGAGAATTAAAAACAATAATTTTATGAAATATTAGAAATTTATGCAGTTCTAATTAGGGGAAGTTTACACTGGTTAATATTGTGTTGAATCTGTATTCCATATAACAGGATACTTAATTATTATATCTTTATATTTTTCTACTAAATATATTTTTTCAAATATTGAATTTTTGAATACATATTTTGAAACACCTCTTTTAGATTCCATGGTTTGTAATGTCTCAAACTTTATTTTGTTTAAATATTTAATATCACAAGTGTCTATTTTATCTTTTTTATCTAAAACAAAAGATTCTTTGCATATAAAGAAAGTAATACGGTTTTTTCTTTCCTCTTTTCGATATTTTTTTACGATTTCTCCATATTTATTTGATTCACCTATAATACATGTTTTTTTGTTTTTACTATCAAACAACAAATACACTGTCTCCTTTTTTTCTTGACTATGTATGTTGCAAATAAGTGAATAAATAAATAAATAAATAAATTTTTTCATTATTGACAGTTTTCATTTTTATTAGTCTCAATATAATTATCAATTACATCTTCGATTCTATCTTTTTCTGCTTGAGATAAACTTGTCCATGTATAAATAGCATTGTTTCCTGTAGTTCCATCATATCTTAACCCTTCCCATGCTAAATCCATATACAATTGTTGTGGTTGTTGATTATCTGGCACAATAGTTCCAGTATCAAAAGCTTGCAATATTCTTGCCAAAGTTTCTCTATAATGTGTTGCCATTTGTTGGTGCTGAGCATTATTAGGTGTTGATGTATTAAAATTATATCTTGTATAATAATCATAAAGACCTGGGAAATTATTTTTTACATTCAGAAACTGTTCTTTAGTTATTCCAGCTATATTCCCTCCATTATCTAATACTGATAATAATTTTCTATACATTTCAGCATGTATAACTTCATGCGCAATAGTTTTAGCATTCATAAGATTGGACCTGTAGTTTACTCCATGTTCATTAGTATTATTATTTAAAGCAATAGTAATTACATAATCTGGTGAATTATTTCCTCCTGCACCATCTGGAGCATCAGTTTGTGCTCTTCTAGTACCTAAATCTCTCATTTCAAATTTCAAATGACTTACAGGAAACTCACCATCAAACTTTTGTATCATTGTTTTAAAATCTGTACTTGATTTTGTTAATTTATCATATACACATTTAGCTTTACCGGTTAAGTTATTTATAATTTTATCATCCTCAACATTCATACCTATTATGGGTATACATCTATTATTTATTTTTATAGTACCCGGTGGGCAGTTTGGGGTTATATCCCAAGTGTTATCTTCATTAGGGTCGTGGTATGGCCATTCGGGTTCTTCTTCTAATTTATCCTCTGGGGTCATCCAATCTGGGTCTGCTGGGTTCTTATCTGGGGCTTCTATCACTACTTCATCTAATAAAATAAACTCTTCCGGACAATACTTTCTTACTTCATATTCTTTAGTAAACTCATTATATGTATACTCTATATTGGCTATCTTACATACTCGCTTATAGGTGTTCATATCAAAACAACACATTTGTTGTACTGGACATTGACCATCATGTACACAAAGAGATTGAATTGCTCCTCTTGCATATTTTCCGCTCCGATTCTTATAAGATTCCAATTCATAGTTCATCACTTCTAAGGAACGTTCAGTTATTAAAGTACTTAAAACATACTGCATGGCTTTTCGTGAACCACAATTAATGGCATCATCCATAAAATACGTTTCTTCAATACTCAACGAAAGTTGTAAAAACAAACGAACATCATAAACAATACTTCCTTTTTTAACTCCAGCTTGATCTATAGTATTTTCATATGCTGCACTCTTATTTTTATCTAAAGCAAATTCTCTAAGCTCTTGATAACTGAGTCCTGTTTTATAGGTATAATACTTAATCCGTAATAAAGCTTGACTTAGCAGGGCAAACTCATCGGTTTCTCGTATCTCATCTATGATGGCTTGTTCTTTGGTAGTTAATAATAAAGAGGGTTCTGGTAGTACTTCTTCTTTTTCACAGTTTACTAAAAATAAAGTAGCACAAAACAATAGCAAAATTGTTTTAAGAGGTAGGATTCTCTTGTTTTTCATATAATTCTAATTTTTAAGGTTACTTAGCAATTTTGATAGCTTTAATAAATACTAAATGCAATAATTTAGCTATCAAGCAATTACTAAGACGTAAAAAAATACCTATACCCTAAGTTTTATATGAAAAATTTTAAAAAAAGAGGTTTTTTAGTAAACTACCTCGGGGCAAGCTCACGATACATTGGTCAGGAACAATTTTTTATTTTCGAGGCAAGCCTCGGGGTATTATATCCTTTGGCAATTCCAATAAACCCCTTATTTAAATAATCGTAATCAAATCAGTGTTTTTAATGTACAAATACAGTATGTGTACTTCGTTAGTCTTTGAATAAAGCTATGTTTATAGTTGTTTTACATCAAAATTTAAAACAAATAAAATGAATCAATTATTAATTAAAGTAATTGTATTTTCTTTAGTCAACAATTTTGCTTGGACGCAAGCAAAGCAAAAATCATTTGATTTTAAGAAAGGAGTGTTGAGCTAGTATAATACTACTAGCAAAAAAGCAGTATATAATGAATATTACTTTTTTCATAGTAGTTGATTTGTTTTACTTATACCTAATCACAGGCTATTTTTATTCTATTCCTTCAACTACAACTACTTTTATATATTTATTTCCTTTGACAAGAAAAACAACGTATTTACCTAAATATTCTGCTAATTTCCAATCGTAAAGCTTATCTTTTTTATAATAAGCGTTCGATTTTTTTAAAATAGTTTTAAATTTTTTAACGTTTTTTGGTTTTAAATTAAAACACATACCCTCTTCTAGCAGATATACAAAGTCTTTTTGATTACCAGTTCCTTTAATTACATATATATATGTTTTTTCTCCTCTAAGTTGTTTTTTAGTTAATAAAGAATTATCATATTTAATAAATAGGGTATCTCTTTTTTTCTGTTGAGCTAGTATAATACTACTAGCAAAAAAACAGTATATAATAAATATTACTTTTTTCATGATTAATCATCAATAACATCAATTACTTGCATTTTTATATACGTTTTTTCACACACAAAAAAAATAACATAATTACTTAAGTAACTACTTAATGTCCAATCATCTATTTTATCATTAAAATTATTAACTAAAAAGTCTTGAAAATTGATTGGTTCAGTTTTTTTTGAAATATTAGTATATTTCTTTTTCTCCTCAAAACGAATATATTCGGAAGACCTATACATTCTATCTTTAATTAAGTAGCTAATTTCCCTACTAACTGGATTTCTTCTTTTTAAAAAAATATCTTTATCATATTTAATAAATAATGTGTCTTTTATTTGTTTAGGGTATTTTTTTTTGTTAGCATATTTTATTGGGTAAAATGAATGGTAATAATTTTCATATGGACTTTGTCTTATTTTAATAAAACCATTATCATCCGTAGTAAAAAAAACTTTATATTTATTAAAAAGCTCTTTTTTTAAAATATTAATATCTACTATTTTATTGTATTTTCCAGGATAGTAAAACTTCCTAGTTTCAACATATTTTTTTAATGAAAAGACCTTTTTAGGAAACAAATTATAGAGAGTATCTACTGCTTTTAACATAAAATACCCTTGAGTATTAGTTAAATTAATATTTTTTAAAATTTCGTTTTCATAATCTTTATATGATAAATCCCACCATTTCTTATAATCGTCATAAAAAAGCACATAATTTTTATCATATTTAAAAAAAATAGTGTCCTGTTTTCCCTCTTGTGCTTTAAGAAAGGAACTAGTTAGTAGTAAAATAATAAATAAATTTTTCATATATCTAATTTATTTCATACCATATTTCAACCTCAATAAACGTTTTGTTTTTTACTAAAAAATATACTTTATAACCATCATTTTTAAAGTATGCAAATAACTTAGAATCGATAAGTCTATCTTTTCTATAATAAGCTCCTGATTTTTTAATAATATTTTTTAAACATTGTTGTTTTTTTCTAGTCTTTAATTTTTTTAAAATTCTCTTCTCTTTAAAATAAGTTATTTCTGGTTTTTTATCTAGATCTTTTATCGTATAATAAAATTCCTTCGTTACTGGGTTTTGTAATCTTTTAGATATCGTTTTATCATATTTAATAAACAAGGTATCTTGTTTTTCTTCTTGTGCTCTAATTAATAATGTGTTTATTAATAACAAAATAATAAATAGTGGCTTCTTCATGATTATTGTGGACAGTTTTTAGTTAAACTATGAAAATAGGTGTTTAGCGCTTCAGTTAAAGCTGCTTTTTTAGTGTCTGATAATTCTGTATATGCTTGAACGTCGTGCCCTTTCAACCCTTGCCAAGCCAAAGCTTCGTATAAATTATCGAGTGATTTGGTACCATCTTGTGACAAATAATTGTACTCTCTTAACAAAATAGCTTGGTGTACTTCTTTTAAGGCAGTAGCCATGGAATTTACATACAGTTTTGCCATACTTTCATGTTGGGAGTCAGCTTTAAAGTTCCCTTTTTCAAACTTATTGTATGTTTCTTTAAAGTCTTTTACTTCGGGACTATTGGCTTCATCTTCTGTGTATATTTTTCTAAACATATCGGCATGAATATATTCGTGAAGTATGGTTCGAATACCCGATAATACGGAATTATTAGAAATTTTATCTGCACTAATTTTAATATAAATCATATCATCACCTTTTGTATATGAAGTTTCTCCGTTTACATAATCATTAGCTTTTGTAGAAAATATTTTATCAACGGAAGAAATATTAATATTAAACTCAGAAACTCCTTCAAAATTTGCTAATAAATCTTTCACAAAAGTATTTCTATTTTTTGTTAGATTATCATGCAAACATCTAGCTTTACCCGTTAGATTATTTTCAATTTTATCCTCCTCAACATTCATACCTATTATGGGTATACATCTATTGTTTATTTTTACAGTACCCTGTGGGCAGTTTGGGGTTACATCCCAAGTGTTATCTTCATTAGGGTCGTGGTATGGCCATTCGGGTTCTTCTTCTAAATTATCCTCTGGGGTCATCCAATCTGGGTCTGCTGGGTTCTTATCTGGGGTTTCTATCACTACTTCATCTAATAAAATAAACTCTTCCGGACAATACTTTCTTACTTCATATTCTTTAGTAAACTCATTATATGTATACTCTATATTGGCTATCTTACATACTCACTTATAGGTGTTCATATCAAAACAACACATTTGTTGTACTGGACATTGACCATCATGTACACAAAGAGATTGAATTGCTCCTCTTGCATATTTTCCGCTCCGATTCTTATAAGATTCCAATTCATAGTTCATCACTTCTAAGGAACGTTCAGTTATTAAAGTACTTAAAACATACTGCATGGCTTTTCGTGAACCACAATTAATGGCATCATCCATAAAATACGTTTCTTCAATACTCAACGAAAGTTGTAAAAACAAACGAACATCATAAACAATACTTCCTTTTTTAACTCCAGCTTGGTCTATAGTATTTTCATATACTGCACTCTTATTTTTATCTAAAGCAAATTCTCTAAGCTCTTGATAACTGAGTCCTGTTTTATAGGTATAATACTTAATCCGTAATAAAGCTTGACTTAGCAGAGCAAACTCATCGGTTTCTCGTATCTCGTCTATGATGGCTTGTTCTTTGGTAGTTAATAAAGAGGGGTCTGGTAGTACTTCTTCTTTTTCACAGTTTACTAAAAATAAAGTAGCACAAAACAATAGCAAAATTGTTTTAAGAGGTAGGATTCTCTTGTTTTTCATATAATTCTAATTTTTAAGGTTACTTAGCAATTTTGATAGCTTTAATAAATACTAAATGCAATAATTTAGCTATCAAGCAATTACTAAGACGTAAAAAATACCTATACCCTAAGTTTTATATGAAAAATTTTTAAAAAAGAGGTTTTTTAGTAAACTACCTCGGGGCAAGCTCACGAGACATTGGTCAGAACAATTTTTTATTTTCGAGGCAAGCCTCGGGGTATTATATCCTTTGGCGATTCCAATAAACCCCTTATTTAAATAATCGTAATCAAATCAGTGTTTTTAATGTACAAATACAGTATGTGTACTTCGTTAGTCTTTGAATAAAGCAATGTTTATAGTTGTTTTACATTAAAATTAAAACAAATAAAATGAATCAATTATTAATTAAAGTAATTGTATTTTCTTTAGTCAACAATTTTGCTTGGACGCAAGCAAAACAAAAATCATTTGATTTTAAGAAAGGAGAGGTGCTAGATATCCTCTTGATAAAAACTAAAGCCAATACAAGTGAGTTATTTGATATTTATAAAAAGACAGCTTTTCCTGTTGCTTTTGAATATACATATCAACCACAACCAAATTTTGCTATAAAGAAAATAATTTTGGGACATCATTGTCCGACTAGTATGATTATGGCAAAGTGGGAAAATATGAGAAAAAGAAAAAGTTTTTTAAATAATATAGTTAAAAGAGTTCCTGATTTTCATGAACAAAGAAGAGGTCTTTTTGACTATTTTGGACTAACATTTTATGAAATGGAAAAGGATATAAAGTTTTCTGTAGATGCTAATAAGTTTAATGTAGGAAACGCGTTTTGGGGACGAGATGATAAAAAGTCGTTAGAGTTTTATAAAAAATGGGAACATAAAGTTAAAAAAGCAGGAGGAGAAATTGTGCTAAAATTAGAAAATGGAGTTTCTCCTGTAGGTTATTACTATAACGCAGATGTTTTTTATATCATTGCTTGGAAAAATAAAGATACATTTGAAATGTTTGCTAAAAAGAATCCCTTAAATAGTTATGAGGGTTTGAAAAATGTACATCAATTCATAATTAAATAACTTCTTATCTAAGCTTTAAACTATAAATGAAAGAGATTTTAAATCAACTGGTATATTTTGGACTTTTGCAAAGTGTTTTTCTGATAATGATTTATTTTCTGTCAGCAAAAAGAGGGAAAAATATTAATAAGTATATGTTAATCCTTATAACGATTGTATCGATAGGATTGATAGGAAAAGTAATTCATAGTTCGGGAGTTTATGGAAAGAATTTTAGATTCATAGCTTTTTCTGAGTTTTCAGCATTGCTTTTCGGGCCTACAATATATCTGTTTACTCAATCTGTCTTGCACAAAGCTAAATTCACTTATTTGGATTTAAGGCATTATATACCAGGAATTATTTATTCTTTGTTTATAATAATATATTTTATGATTCCTAGTGATGCTGTTATTTTAAGTCGCATTAAAACAGGAGAGTTGCAACAAGTTATATATGGATGTCACGCAGTAGGTTTGCTAATTAATATAATTTATTGGTATTTAGGACTAAAATTTTTTTTAAACTTTGAAAAGCAGATGAAAAATGAAGCTTCTTTTGAAGTTCATTTTCGCTTCTTACGTAGTTTTTTGTTTTTAACTGGTTTTTGCTTGTTGGTTTGGACTGTACTTTTTGTAACCAGCCTTTTGGGTTTTCCTATGTTAGAACGTAACGCACGTCCTTATATATGGATACTTTTAGTCTTAATAATTCTATTTATTACTTATTATTTAATGTTGCAACCAGAGGTTTTAAGAAGTATTCCTGAAGTAAAAACAAAAAAGTATCAACAGTCTAAACTAAGTCTTAACGATATGGAAAGATTAAAGCTACAATTAGATAAGTTAATGTTAGAAAAAAAGCCATATCTAAATAATAAACTATTAAAAACTGAATTGGCAGAATTATTAGGGGTTAATAGTCCTGAACTAGCCCGATTGCTGAATGAAAATGTAGGAATGAACTTTTTTGAATATGTAAATTACTATCGAATAAAAGAGTTTGTAAACTTAGCCAAAACAGAAAAAGGAAGACAATTAACTTTTTATGGATTAGCCCAAGAAGCAGGTTTTAATTCAAAAACAACATTTAATAAATCATTTAAAAAATTGATGGGAGTTTCTCCGTCAGTTTATTTCAATAAAAATATGTAAGATGAAAAAATATATTGCAATACTAATATTTAGCACTACGGTAGCAAATGCTCAATTAAAAACTCCAAGTTTAAGTCCGGCCTCAAAAATAGTACAAACCATAGGACTCACAGAAGTAGAAGTAGAATACTCAAGACCTAGTGTAAAAGGGCGAGCTGTTTTCGGAAACACAGGATTATTGCCCAATAATAATTTTTGGAGAACAGGAGCAAATACGGCTACTAAAATTTCATTTTCAAAAGCTGTAATAGTTGGAGGAAATGAACTAGAAAAAGGAGCTTATACAATACTAACAGTTCCAAATGAGAAAAAATGGGAGATACGTTGGTATAAATATGAAAGTACTAATTGGAATACTTATATAGAAAAAACACCTTTGTTTACAATAGAAGTTCCTGTAATTGAGAATACAGAGTTAATTGAAACATTAGAAATTCACTTTAAAAATATAACCATGAGTAGTGCTGATTTGGTTATAGAATGGGAACACAAAAAAGTAGTAATACTAATTGAAGTTGATGAGTCAAAAGAAATTTTAAAATCTATAGGACGTCAATTAAATGGACCTAGTGATTTTGATTACTTTAATGCAGCTTTATATCTTCATGAAGCAAAAGGAGACTTAACAAAAGCACTTGAATATATTCAAAAAGTTACCAAATCTGATAAAGCTTTGTTTTTTCAGGTAACTAGAGAAGCTTTAATTTTGAAAGATCTGAAGAGATATAAAGAAGCTAAAGAAGTAGCAAAAAGAGGATTGGAACTTTCTGAAAAAGCTAAGAATAATGATTTTATTCAGCTTAATAAAAAAATGATTGAGGAACTGTAGAATACTTTTAATTTATTTTTATCTGTTTTAAGAAAGTATCTTTAGTTTGTGTAAATTCGTGCAATTAGTGTCTAAAAATTAATTGTGCAACAATCATCAATCTTTCAAGTATATAATGCCTCAGCAGGTAGTGGTAAAACCTTTACTTTAGTAAAAGAGTATCTAAAAGTTTTGCTGCAATCTGAAGATATTTTTCGTTTTCAAAAAATATTAGCAATTACATTCACTAATAAAGCCGCCGGCGAAATGAAAGAGCGTGTCTTAAATAATCTACACACTTTTTCTGAGGGGAACAACAATGATTTATTGACTATTATTTTAAATGAAACTACCCTTGACAAACAAGTTATTGAAAAACGAAGCAAAAAAATAATTGATGCTATTCTACAAAATTATGCCGCTTTTTCAATTACAACCATTGATAGCTTTACTCATAAAATTATTAAAAGCTTTGCCTTTGATTTAGGTTTATCATTAAACTTTGAAGTTGAAATGGACGCCGTTTCTTTATTAAATGAAGCTGTAGATGTTTTAATTTCTAAAATAGGATCTGATAAAGATATTACCCAGTTACTTATTCAGTTTTCATTAGATAAAACCGATGATGATAAGTCTTGGGATATTACACGTGAACTTAACGATATTGCAAAAATTCTTCTTAATGAGGATGATGTTATTCATTTTAACGCTTTATCAAACAAAACTCTTGATGATTTCACACAGTTAAAAAGTAAATTATCTGTTAGTAAAAAAGAATTACTTCAAAAGATAAAAAACACAGGAAAAGAAGCCCTTACTATAATCGAGCAAGAAGGTTTAGAACCTCAAAATTTTACCCGTTCTACCTTTCCTAACTTTCTGAAAGATCTTAGCGAGTTTACTAGTTCTTTTGACTATAAGAAAAGAAGTGAAACTATTGATAAAGCAATAGAAACACATAGTTTTTATACCAAAACAGCAAAACCAGAAATCAGTAGTGCTATAGAACATATTTTACCTAAACTAATTCAGCTTTTTAATGAAAGTAAAACAATTTACGGTAAACTTATTTTATGTGATTTAGCTTTAAAAAGCGTGATTCCGTTAGCTGTTTTAAACAACATTAATACTGAATTAAACACTATAAAAGAAGAAAATAACATACGCCTTAATGCTGAATTTAATCAACTTATAGCTAATAATATAAAAAACCAACCTACTCCATTTATTTACGAGCGTATTGGTCAACGTTTTATGCATTATTTTATTGATGAAATGCAAGACACCTCTACCCTACAATGGAAAAATTTGATTCCATTAATAGATAATGCCTTAGCACAAGAAAACAGTAGTTTGCTATTAGTGGGTGATGGCAAACAGGCTATTTACAGATGGCGAGGAGGAAAAGCAGAACAGTTTATTAATCTGGGCTCTACGTCTGACAATTCTGAAAATCCTTTTCAAATTGAAAAAAGAGCTCAAACTCTCGAAACTAATTTTAGAAGTTTTAGCGAGATTATTACTTTCAATAATTCCTTTTTTAAGCATATTTCATCTTTCTTACAAAATGAAAGCTATAAACAGCTTTTTGTAGAAGGGAATAATCAATTAGAAAATTCTAAAAAAGGAGGTTGTGTTTCTATTTCTTTTTTAGAAAAAAAAGATGATAAAGATGAAGAAAGCATAAAGTACCCTAAGAAAGTATTAGAAACCATAGAGCGTTTACAAAATGAATTCCGCTTGGATGAAATTTGTGTGTTGGTTCGTAAAAAGAGCGACGGAATTGCAGTGGCAAATTATTTAGCAGAAAATAACATTCCTATTGTTTCCTCTGAAACCTTACTACTTCAAAGCAATGCTAAGGTTCTTTTTATTATTAACATCCTTCAACTTATTCAACATCCATCAGATAAAGAAACTCTTTTAGAG
This sequence comes from Tenacibaculum sp. TC6, assembly GCF_050606265.1. Taxonomy (NCBI): domain Bacteria; kingdom Pseudomonadati; phylum Bacteroidota; class Flavobacteriia; order Flavobacteriales; family Flavobacteriaceae; genus Tenacibaculum; species Tenacibaculum sp. TC6. Next base: position 49,973 of record NZ_JBOCUK010000010.1, read on the forward strand.
GTTTTATATTTTTTATATCATCATTTACAAGTCAAAGAAAGTAAACATTCTTTCTTTGCTAAACACATACAACTTACCAATGCTTCTTTATTTGAATTATTAAAAAACTACCATACAAGTTTTAATATTACAAACTTTCATCATCTTCCTTTTTATGAAAAAATTGAAGAAATTATAAGGGGTTTTAACCTTATTAACTCTTCTGATGCTTACATTCAATTTTTCTTAGATGTTGTGTTGGAGCAACAAAGAAAAGATACAGACATCCAAAATTTTTTGGATTTTTGGAACAGAAAGAAAGATGCATTAAGTATTGTAGCACCGGAAAGTTCAGAAGCGGTTCAAATAATGACTATTCACAAATCAAAAGGATTAGAGTTTCCTGTTGTAATTTTTCCTTGTGATTTAGATATATATCAACAAATTAATCCAAAAATTTGGCTTGACGAACTTCCTGAAGAAAGTTTTGATGGTTTTAATGAAATTTTAATTCCTTTTAATAAAGAACTGAACTTTATTAGTAAAAAAGGAGAAACAATGTACCAACATCAACGTGAGGAATTAGAATTAGATAATTTGAATTTATTGTATGTTGCCCTAACAAGACCTATTGAGCAACTTCATATTATAACTGAAAAGAAAATTACAAAAACAGGTGAAAATACCAGTTTTTATTCCGGGTTATTTATCAACTATCTAAAAAATCAAAACCTTTGGAGTGAAGATCAACTCTATTATAGTTTAGGAACATTGGATAGAATCAGCAACAAAAAACCAAAAGAAAGCTTTACAAAAATTCAACAAGATTTTATTTCTTCCCCTTGGCAAGAACATAATATTTACATGCTTGCCAGTGCTTCTAAATTATGGAACACAAAACAGGAAGAGGCCATTGAGTACGGAAACTTAATCCATGAAATGATGGCTAAAATCATAACACCGAAAGATATTAGTTCTGTTATTGATGAATACCAAAAACAAGGACTCATTCATAAAGATTCTGTTTCATCAATAGAAAAAATACTGAAAAACATCGTAAGCCATCCTATTTTAAGTGATTACTTTTCAGACAATTATTTTATTTACAATGAAAGAGAAATTGTTACTATAGATAATCAGATTATCATTCCCGACAGACTTGTTATCAAAAATAACACCGCAACAATAATCGATTATAAAACAGGTAAACCTTCAAAAAAATACCATCAGCAGCTTTTAAAATACGCTGATGCACTAAAATTCATGAATCTATCTATTCATAAAAAACTATTGGTATATATTGACCAAGAAATTTTGGTTGAAGAAGTTTAACCCACTAACTTTGACACAACAAACATTCAACTTATAAATACAATAAAATGTACGGAAATATTAAAGAGTATTTACAAAAAGAAATCCAAGACATCAAAGATGCCGGACTTTATAAATCTGAACGTATTATCACCTCTTCACAAGATGCTGTTATTAAAATTTCAACAGGAGAAGAAGTTATTAATTTTTGTGCTAATAATTATTTAGGACTTTCAAATAATCCTGAAGTAATTCAAGCTGCAAAAGATACTATGGACACCCATGGTTTTGGAATGTCATCCGTTCGTTTTATTTGTGGAACTCAAGACATTCACAAACAATTAGAAAAAAAGATCGCTGATTTTTATCAAACAGAAGACACCATACTTTATGCTGCTGCTTTTGACGCTAACGGAGGTGTTTTTGAGCCTTTATTAACTGGAAATGATGCTATTATTTCTGATAGTTTAAACCATGCCTCTATTATTGACGGAGTTCGTTTATGTAAAGCAGCTCGTTATCGTTATAATAATAATGACATGGTTTCACTTGAGGAACAATTAATCGAAGCTAATAAACAAAATCATCGTTTTAAAATTATAGTAACCGACGGAGTTTTCTCTATGGATGGGATAGTTGCTAAATTAGACGAAATATGTGATTTAGCCGATAAATACAACGCTATGGTTATGGTTGATGAATGCCATGCTGCCGGTTTTATCGGGAAAACAGGACGAGGGACTTTAGAATTGAAAAATGTAATGGGACGTGTTGATATTGTGACCGGAACACTAGGAAAAGCCTTAGGCGGTGCCATGGGAGGATATACAACGGGGAAAAAAGAAATTATAGAACTCTTACGCCAGAGATCTCGTCCTTACTTATTCTCTAACTCTTTAGCCCCTGCAATTGTTGGTGCTTCATTAAAGGTATTCGACTTACTTTCAAACGATACCTCTTTACGTGATAAACTAGAATGGAATACGAATTACTTCCGTACTGAAATGGAAAAAGCCGGTTTTGATTTGGTTGGAGCTGATGCTGCAATTGTACCTGTAATGCTTTATGATGCCAAATTATCTCAAATTATGGCTAATAAATTATTAGATGAAGGTATTTATGTTATCGGTTTCTTTTATCCTGTTGTACCAAAAGAACAAGCCAGAATACGAGTTCAATTATCGGCAGCGCATGAGAAAGAGCATCTAGATAAAGCTATAAATGCATTTATAAAGGTAGGAAAAGAACTTAATGTAATATAGACAATTACAATAAAAAAACTTGCATTTCTGGGAAGTTTTTGTAGATTTGTTTTTGTAAATAAGTTTTAACAACTTACATTTGCGTTATATATAAACGAACTTTTAATTTAAATTTTTAATAATGAAACAATTAAAATTAGCTGTGATGGCTTTGTTTACGTTCGCAACAGTTGGAACGGTGAGCGCACAGGATTCAGACAATCCATGGGTAGTTGGTTTCGGAGTTAACGCTGTTGACTTTAGAATTCCGCAAAAATTTGGAGACTACGCTAAAGATTACATCGGTACTAGCGACTGGAATATCTTACCATCAGTTTCAAGATTAACTGTTGATAGATATTTAAACGATGGATTCACTTTACAATTAGCGGGTTCTTTAAATAAAATCGAGACTTTCAGAGCTGAAAACGACATGGATGAGTTGTACTGGGCTATCGATGCAAACGTTAAGTATGACTTAAACAACTTATTTGGTAATACAGGATGGTTTGATCCATATGTATACTTAGGGGGAGGTTATGCTAACTTAGGTGACAACGGTGAAGGAACTTTAAACGCTGGTGTAGGTTTCAATACTTGGTTTAACGACAACTTAGGTTTAAACTTCCAAACTGGTGGAAAGAAAGAATTTGCAAACAAAGTTCAAGATCACTTCCAACACTCAATTGGTTTAGTATTTAAATTCGGTGGAAAAGATACTGACGGTGATGGTGTTTATGACAAAGAAGATGCTTGTCCAGAAGTTGCTGGTTTAAAAGAGTTCAACGGATGTCCAGATGCTGACGGTGACGGTATTAAAGATTCTGATGACGCTTGTCCAGAAGTTGCTGGTTTAGCTGCTTTAAACGGTTGTCCTGATTCTGATGGTGACGGTATTGCTGATAAAGACGATGCTTGTCCTACTAAAGCTGGTTTAAAATCTTTAAACGGTTGTCCAGATGCTGATAACGACGGTGTTGCTGATAACAAAGATAACTGTCCAAACGAAGCTGGTCCTGCTGCTAACAACGGATGTCCTTGGCCTGATACTGACGGAGACGGTGTATTAGACAAAGATGACAAATGTCCTAACGTTAAAGGTGTTGCTTCTAACAACGGATGTCCTGAAGTAGTTATCAAAGAAGAAGCTGTTAAGAAATTAAACGATTTCGCAAGAGCTATCTACTTTAACTCAGGAAGATCTACATTCAGAACTGGAGTTACTGGTAAATTAGATTTAATCGCTGGTATCATGAAAGAGTATCCTAAAGCTAACTTCAGCATTGAAGGACACACTGATAGCCAAGGTAAAGAAGCTTCTAACTTAAGATTATCTGAAAGCAGAGCTAAAGCTGTATTAGATTATTTAGTTAGCAAAGCTGGAATCTCTTCAAGCAGATTAAGTTCTAAAGGATTCGGTGAAGCTTATCCAATCGCTAGTAACAACACTAGAGATGGTAGAGCTCAAAACAGACGTGTTGAAATCAAATTAGTAAAATAATTTAATTTCCACTATATAAAATCAAAGCCTCACATATTGTGAGGCTTTTTTTATTATAAAAATTTCAAAAATACTACGAAACATTTTTAAAATTCCCATTAAAAAATTACCTTTGCGCCTTGAAAAAATGAGTTAATACTCACTTAACAAAATAAATAACTTTAATTACACATAGTAATGTCTACAATAACAGGTAAAGTTTCTCAAATTATTGGTCCAGTTATCGATGTTGAGTTTAATACGGAAAATGCTGAACTACCAAAGATTTATGATTCATTAGAAATTAAAAAGGCGGATGGTTCTACTTTAGTTTTAGAAGTTCAACAACATATTGGTGAAGATACAGTTCGTACTATCTCTATGGATGCAACTGATGGTTTACAAAGAGGACAAGAAGTAATCTCTACTGGTAATCCAATACAAATGCCAATAGGTAATGATATCTACGGACGTTTATTTAACGTAACAGGTGAAGCTATTGATGGATTAGGAAATTTACCTAAAACAGGTCAAGATGGTTTGCCTATTCACCGTTCTGCTCCAAAATTTGATGAACTATCTACCTCAACAGAAGTATTATTTACAGGGATTAAAGTAATTGACCTTATTGAGCCATATGCTAAAGGAGGTAAAATTGGATTATTCGGAGGTGCCGGTGTAGGTAAAACTGTATTAATTCAGGAATTAATTAATAATATCGCAAAAGGACACGGTGGTTTATCTGTGTTTGCCGGTGTAGGTGAAAGAACTCGTGAAGGAAACGATTTATTAAGAGAGATGTTAGAATCTGGTATCATTAAATATGGTGATGATTTTATGCATTCTATGGAAGAAGGTGGATGGGATTTATCTAAAGTTGATAAAGAAGGAATGAAAGATTCTAAAGCTACTTTCGTTTTCGGACAGATGAATGAGCCACCAGGAGCACGTGCTCGTGTAGCGTTATCAGGATTAACAATTGCTGAATATTTCCGTGATGGTGCTGGTGAAGCTCAAGGTAAAGACGTTTTATTCTTCGTTGATAACATTTTCCGTTTTACACAAGCAGGTTCTGAAGTATCAGCTTTATTAGGACGTATGCCATCTGCGGTAGGTTACCAACCTACGTTAGCAACTGAAATGGGAGCAATGCAAGAGCGTATTACTTCAACTAAAAAAGGCTCTATTACTTCAGTACAAGCAGTTTATGTACCTGCGGATGACTTAACAGATCCAGCTCCTGCAACAACGTTTGCTCACTTAGATGCTACTACAGTATTATCTCGTAAAATTGCTGAGTTAGGTATTTACCCAGCTGTGGATCCATTAGATTCTACTTCAAGAATTTTAACTCCAGAAATTTTAGGAAATGAGCACTATAGTTGTGCACAAAAAGTTAAGGAGTTATTACAACGTTATAAAGAATTACAAGATATTATTGCCATCTTAGGTATGGAAGAATTATCTGAAGAAGATAAGTTAGTCGTTCACAGAGCTCGTCGTGTTCAACGTTTCTTATCTCAACCTTTCCACGTTGCTGAACAGTTTACAGGTATTCCAGGAGTATTAGTTGATATTAAAGACACTATTAAAGGATTTAATATGATTATGGATGGAGAGTTAGATAAATATCCTGAAGCTGCTTTTAACTTAAAAGGTTCTATTCAAGACGCTATTGACGCTGGTGAGAAAATGTTAGCTGAAGCATAGTTCAATTAACAATTATTAATAAAATTAATCAATTGAAATTATGTTTTTAGAAGTTGTAACTCCAGAAGCTATTTTATTTTCATCAGAAGTTGATTCTGTTACTGTACCTGGTGTTAATGGTGAATTTCAAATGTTGAATAACCATGCTCCAATTGTTTCTATTTTAGATAAAGGAACAGTTAAAATCCACGTACACACACAAAATCATTTATCTTTTGATGATTTACATGGTAGCATTGAAAAGTTACCGGCAGATGATAAAGTTTTAACTTTAAACATCAAGTCTGGTACTGTTGAAATGAAAGACAATAAAGTAATTATTCTTGCAGACTAATTACAATTAATATTACCTAAAAAAGCCAAACTGTTATATAATAGTTTGGCTTTTTTATTTCATAAATAATTAGGCTTTTTATTTATCTTTGCAATAATGAATACAACATTTTTATTTATCGGTGGCCCAGAAATTTTTGTCATACTATTAATAGTAGTAATGTTATTTGGGGCTGATAAATTACCTGAAATAGCACGTGGTTTAGGTAAAGGAATGCGTCAAATTAAAGATGCTACTAATGATATTAAAAGGGAAATTAATGAAAGTGCCCAAAAGCAAGGTTTAGACACTAACATTATTGAAGATTTTAATAAAGAGGTAAACGAGGTTAAGGACAATATAGATGATTTAACCGGACCTATTAAAAGGAATATGTAAAATTACTTTACCCTGCTAATGGTTAATCCATCTCGTATAGGTAATAAAACTGTTTCTAAACGATTATCTTCTTTTAAAAGCTTATTATACTCTAATAATATTTTAGTATCAATATCTTTAGTATCTAACTCTTCAACAACTTTACCACTCCATAGAACATTATCGGAAAGTATTACTCCTCCTTTATTCATTCTCTCTATAATCAAATTGAAGTAGTTCAAATAATTTGATTTATCAGCATCAATAAATACCAAATCAAATGTAACCTCTAATGTTGGTATGATATCCAAAGCATTACCTACATAAGACTTGATTTGATTTCTATATTCAGATTTTTGGAAATACTTATATTGAAGTTCTTCTAATTCTTCATTTTTATCTATTGTAAAGAGAGTTCCGTCATACTGTAACCCTTCAGCTAAACAAAGGGCAGAATAACCTGTATATGTGCCTATTTCCAGAATAGTTTTAGGGTTTATTAGTTTTGATATCATTGACAAAACTCTTCCTTGAAAAGCTCCACTTAACATTCTTGGATTTAATACTTTTTGCCAAGTTTCTCTACTTAACTCTTTTAATAACTGTGGCTCATCTTGCGAATGATTTACAGCATATTCATCAATTAATTCGGGTAAAAAATTCATACTCTTAATTTGAGGCTAAATTAAAAAAACGGAATTCATCTTTACAACAAATTCCGTTTCAATCTAACAAAAAATCAAAAAATGGTTTTTTAAAAAAACCTAAAGCGTTTAACTTATTTCTTTTATTTTTTCTTTGAGCGCCAACTTGTCTTCATCAGACATTGTAAATTTCTTTGCTTTACACTCAATTGCCTTTCCTTTATAAACCTGAGTTAAAATGTTATTTTGTCTTGAATATAACTTGCAAATTTTACAAAATAACACATGCAGGTTTAACTTAATTTTTTCCTTAAGTGAAGCCTCACCATACTGTGCTTTATCACATATAGTTGTTGCCTCGTCACAAGTTATTTTAAATTTTCCAATCATAATAAGATTAATTCTTAAACCAGTTCTTTTCCATACAATTTCTCAATTGGGTTCTAGCTCTGTGAATTATAACCCAAAGATTAGACGGTGTAATATCTAGCTCCTTACAAATTTCCTCGGTTTCAAATTCTTGAATTGTTTTCATTCTAAAAACCATTGCATATTTTTCAGGTAAGCTATCAATACACTTCTCTATTTGTTTTTTTAGTTCCTCGTTTTCTATATTTTCTTCAGCTTCATTTTTCCATGTTTGAGGTACGCGCTCTTCAATCCAGTTTCCTTCATTTTCTCCTTCATCATAAAAATTCATTTTTACTTCGGCCTGTCCTTTTTTTGAATTGATCTTTCTGTAATGATCTATTACTTTTCTTTTCAAAATAGATACAAGCCAAGTTCTTTCTGTTGATTTTCCTTCAAAGTTTTTGGCAGATTTTAATCCTGCAAAAAATGTTTCCTGAACTAAATCTTTAGCTATTGCTTCATTATTAACACGAGCTACTGCATAATTAAATAAATAATCAGCATAACTATCAACCCATTTATCAGGGGATAAACTATTAGTACTTTCGTTTGGGTTCATTGTGTCAAATATACGTTAATTTTTATTTAAAGGGATAGTATATATTCTACTTAAACCATTAGGCATTAAGCTAATTTTTGCTAAAATCTCATCAAGGGTATATTTTTTATCCAAATGCTTAGGAACCTCGCTTCTTCCTGAGGTAAAATATAATATATCTTTTTCTGTATCCACATACGGGCAATAGTCTATACTTTTTGAGTTGAGTTTATTTCCCATATGTTGAGCCGGCAACCATTTGCCATTTACTTTTTTACTAATATACAAATCTCCATTTCCCAAATCTTCTTTTCTTCCATAAGAAGTAAAAACAATTAAATCTTCATTAGGAGACACATAGGCATTAAACTCATATTTTTCACTGTTAATTGCTACATCAAGTGATACCGGATTTGTATACTTTCCATCAATAAATCTACTAACATAAATATCTTCTTTCCCTTTTGTATCTTTATATTCGGCTGTAAAAAACAAATCACCAGCATTTGTTACACTAGGATAAAACTCATCTGCATCAGTATTAATTACCCCATCTAATCTAATAGGTTTAGACCATTCATCATCTATCGTTTTACGAGAAACATACCATATATCGGTATCTTTTTTTATGCTTTTAGAATCTTGTGTTCTGTTAGAAACAAAAAACAATTTTAAACCATCAGGTGATAAAAACGGCTCTAAGTCTTTAAACTTTCCGGAAAAATTAGCAACTTTTGGTTTACTCCACTCTTTGTTTTCTTTCTTTATAAAAGCTATAAATGAATATTCTTTACGATAACTTTCTACAGTAAAGTAAATTTCATTTTTGTGATTACTCATCGAAAAATCACGAACATTGGGCAATCCTTCAAAAGTTTCAGACAAAAACAATTGTGCTTCTTGGGAATAGCTATTTATTACTATACTAAAAAAAAGAAATATCGCTTTTTTTATCATTCCTCCTAATTTTTACACCCATTTCTTCTTCTCATATCTACTATATAGATAATCTCCCATTTTCCATTATTGTTAAATAATTGAAATGAGTTAGCACCGCAATGGCTAAATGCATTGTTATAATAGAACTCATAGGGTGTCCAAACTGATGCTAGATTTCCATCTATTTTAATAGTATATGACAATAATTTTTCTAAATAAACATCACTTTCCTTTTTGCTGGCTATAGCTTTTAATAAAGCTTCTTTAGTTTCAGTTTTTAGCTGTTTTTTACCTTCTTTATCTGTAAACGTTGTTTGTATTTTAACTGAAGTATGTAAAGTTGATTTAACCACAGTGCTATCCCCTTTATGCAATCCAACAAAAAAAGTATCGATGGTTTCTTTAATCTTACTTTCGTCTGATAATGTTTGTGCTTTTACAGCCAGTGAAGTGATTAAAACAATAAGAATTGTAATTATTTTATGCATATACTTGGGTTTAGATGCATAAAACTATTAAAAATTAGCATTCACAAAATATAATTAACAGAAGATTAACGAGGTAATTATCTAATGAAAATGTCTATTTTTACACATACAAATAGATTAGCAAATGTCAACAGCAAAAAAACAATATAAAAGAGTAACTGTTAAATCATTGGTTGAAATGAAAGCCAATGGTGAAAAAATATCAATGTTAACAGCCTACGATTATACTATGGCAAAAATTGTAGATAGTGCAGGTATTGATGTTATTTTAGTAGGTGATTCTGCTTCTAACGTTATGGCAGGTCATGAAACTACTTTACCGATTACTCTTGATCAAATGATATATCATGCCAGCTCAGTTATACGAGCTATCGAAAGATCTTTAGTAATTGTAGATTTACCTTTTGGTACTTACCAAGGAAACTCTAAAAATGCTTTAGATTCTGCCATCAGAATTATGAAAGAATCTGGTGGACATGCTGTAAAATTGGAAGGAGGAAGTGAAATTTCTGAATCTATTTCAAGAATTTTAACTGCCGGAATTCCTGTCATGGGACACTTAGGCTTAACTCCTCAATCTATCTATAAATTCGGAACGTATACTGTTAGAGCTAAAGAAGAAGCTGAAGCTCAAAAACTAAAAGACGATGCCAAATTATTAGAACAATTAGGGTGTTTTGCAATAGTTTTAGAAAAAGTACCGGCAAGATTAGCTCAAGAAGTAGCTGAGAGTCTAACAATTCCTGTAATTGGTATTGGTGCCGGTGGCGGTGTTGACGGCCAAGTTTTAGTGACTCATGATATGATTGGTATGACTCATGAATTTAGCCCTAGATTTTTACGAAGATACTTAGATCTTTACTCAGAAATGACAAAAGCTTTTGAGCAATACATTAAAGATGTAAAAACTAGAGATTTTCCTAATGATGATGAGCAATATTAATATTTTTTGTTACTACACAAATGAACATATTACACCTGGATTCTAATCATCCTCTTTTAATTGAACAGCTTAATGATTTAGGCCATTTTAATGATGAAGATTACTCTTCTACTAAAGAAGAAATCGAAAGTAAAATTCATCAATATGATGGTATTATTATTCGTAGTAGATTTACTATCGATAGTCATTTTTTAGACCATGCAACAAACTTGAAATTTATTGGAAGAGTTGGTGCCGGTTTAGAAAACATAGACTGCGATTATGCTTTGTCTAAAGATATTCATTTAATTTCAGCTCCAGAAGGTAACAGAAACGCTGTAGGTGAGCATGCTTTAGGCATGCTTCTTTCTCTTTTTAACAAGTTAAATAAAGCTGATAAAGAAGTAAGAGAAGGTAAATGGCTTCGTGAAGATAACAGAGGAATTGAATTAGATGGTAAAACTGTGGGAATTATTGGGTATGGTAATATGGGAAAAGCTTTTGCTAAAAAGCTAAGAGGTTTTGACGTGAAAACCATCTGTTATGATATTCAACCTAATGTAGGTGATGAAAATTGTACTCAAGTAGATTTACAAGAGTTTCAAGAAAAAGCAGATATCGTTAGTTTACATACCCCACAAACCAAGTTAACCATTAATATGGTGAACGAACGTTTTATTCGTCAATTTAAAAAACCTTTTTGGCTGTTAAATACTGCCCGTGGAAAATCAGTAGTTACTTCAGATTTGGTTGCTGCTATTGAAAATGGGAAAATTTTAGGCGCCGGATTGGACGTGTTAGAATATGAAAAAAAGTCTTTTGAAAACTTGTTTAGCAACACACTTCCGGAGGCTTTTCAATATTTAGTACAATCAGAAAAGGTCATTTTATCTCCTCACGTTGCCGGTTGGACTGTTGAAAGCAAAGAAAAACTGGCACAGACCATTGTAGATAAAATCAAAGAAAAATTTTAGTAAATTGTAGCTTCAAAATTCATTCATACTATGAAATATGAAGCTACAACTCCGGAAGAATACATTTCAAAAGTACCGGAAGACCGTCAAGACGCTTTACGAAAACTAAGGCATGTTATAAATACAAACATTCCTAAAGGATTTGAAGAGGGCATTCAATATAATATGATTGGGTATTTTGTTCCTTTAAGTAAGTATCCGAACGGTTATCATTGTACTCCCAATGAACCTTTACCTTTTATGAGTTTCGCTTCACAAAAAAACTCTATCAATTTATACCACAGTGGAATTTATGCCATTCCTGAACTACATGATTGGTTTATTAAAGAGTACTCTAATTATTCTTCTCGTAAATTAGACATGGGAAAGAGTTGTATCCGATTTAAGAAAGCTGATGAAATTCCTTATGAATTAATTGCTGAATTAGTTCAAAAAGTATCTGTTGATGAGTGGATTTCTACTTATGAAAAAAATAGTAAAAACCGTAAAAATGAAAAAAGGTAGGGTGACCGGAATAGGTGGTGTGTTTTTTAAAACCGAAAACACTGAAAAAACAAAAGATTGGTATAAAGAACATTTAGATTTTAATACAGATCAATGGGGATGTACTTTTTGGTGGAAAGATCAAAACGGAAAAGATGCTTCTACTCAATGGAGTCCTTTTTCTAAAGATTCCGAATACTTTTCTCCTTCTAAAAAAGATTTTATGTTCAATTATCGTGTTGAAAATTTAGTTGAATTATTAGAAGAATTAAAGCAAAAAGGTATTACTGTAGTTGGTAATATTGAAGAGTATGATTATGGTAAATTTGGCTGGATAATAGACCTAGATGGTAATAAAATTGAATTATGGGAACCAAAAGACAGCGCTTTTTTATAAATTTATAAACTAACTTATTAAAAATTAAAAAATATGGAAATTGTAGACGAAAACGGAAAATCAATAGTACCTCAGCAAGAGAGTAAACGAATTTTAGCAGGTGTACTTGGTATTCTTTTAGGAGGATTAGGAGTGCATAAATTTGTTTTAAACTATAATAAAGAAGGAATTATTCTTTTAAGTATTACTATTGCTTCGTTTTTTTTAATGTGCCTAGTTATAGGGATTTTTACCATTTACATTCCTGCCATTATTGGTTTTGTTGAAGGTATCATTTATTTAACAAAAACCGACGAAGAATTTATTCAAACCTATCAAGTAAACTATAAGGGTTGGTTTTAATATTTTATAATTACTAACAAAAAAATCAAAACATACCATGTCTGAAGAAAATAAAAATCTTGATACTAACCTCAACCAAAATGAGGACACAAATAAAACACAGGAGAATGGTAATGACTTTTTTAAAAAGGCAGAAGATAAGGTTCATGAGTTTTTAAATAGTGAAGAAGTACAAAATGCTAAAAGCAAAGCTTCTGAACTTGCCGGGGAAGCTAGTGAAAAATTAGCTGATTTTGCTGAAGACGCTAAAGAAAAGGTGTCTAACTTTTTAGAAAGTGATGAAGTAAAGAATATTAAAACTAAAGCTAGCGAGTTTAAAGATGATGCAAAAGAAGCTTTGGAAGATGTAGCAGAAAAAACCTCTGAATTTGTAGGCAAGGCCAGTGAACATATTGCAGATTTTGCTGAAGATGCTGAGGAAGAAATTAAAGAAGCTACTAAAAAAACAAAGAGTTTTTTTCAACGTTTATTTGGCAAATAACTTTATTATAAAAAGCGGGTATAATTTACCCGCTTTTTCATTTCTATATAATACAGAAATGATACTTACACTTTTTGTAAACGTAAACTTTGCATTCTTTCTTCAAAGGTTGTTTGTTTAACAGGCAAAGCTACACTTTCAAATAAGGAAAGTAATTCTTCTGAATGTTTTTCAGAAGACAATTGTAACAAATTAAAATACACAAACGAGCTCCACATTACTGCTTTAAGCTCTGTTTTATCGTTATTAAACATTCTTATTTCTACCAATAAATTTTTAGACCCAAAACTTATCAATTGTGATTCTATAGTTACTTTCTCCATCAATATGGCCGGTTTTAAATAAGCTATTTGATGAGATGCCACAACCCAACTCTTCCCTGTTGTTTTTCCGTGTTTATATACATCAAGATTATAATTTTCTACTATTTGATCTTCTCGAGCATTAATAAGATAATTAAAATACGCTGCATTATTTAAATGGTTAAAAGGATCACAATCTTGAAATCTGATTTTTGCTGTACTCTCTAAAATTTTTGGTAATTCCATAGTATTAGGTTTTAAAATATACCAATTGGTATATTTTTGATTAAAAAAATAGTTTTATTGTTTCAATTCGTTTTTGATTATTAATGTCATCATTTGTGACACATCATCTAAATAGCTTTTATCTTTCATTATGTACGACATATAAACGGCTCCTTCAATCATATAAAAGAAACGTTTGGCATATAACATACTATCTATAGATCCAATAATTTCGTTGCTCTTTTTAGCTTTTTCAATAAGCTCAGAAAATTTATCTAATATTTTGTAATTGTATGTTCTTACCATTTCTGCAATAGAAGCATTTTGATGATCAGAATCCACTCCTATATTTAAAATAGGACAACCACCAAATTGCTTATTATATTCATAATAGTTTTTATAAAATGAAGCGATATTTAGTAATTGCTCCAAAGGCGTTTTACCCTTGTTAACTTCATGATTTAAATCTTTCAAAACTCTTCTTACCGAAAACTTAAAAGCCTCCATTGCTAATTCTTCTTTATTAGCAAAATGCCCATAAAGAGCTCCTTTAGTTAATCCTGTAGCCTGTGTTATTTTTGACAAACTCATAGCAGAGTACCCATTTTTATTAAAAATAGGCGCTACAGTTTCAATAATAAAAGCTTTTGTTTTTTCTGATTTTAACATGATTTAAAAGAAAAACGTATACAAAGATATAAAAATATACCAATTGGTATATTATGGATATAAAATTATTGACAGTTCTTACAAACTCCCACCAATAAAATTTTTGCTTCTTCAACTTTAAAATCGTCTGTTGTTGGAGTTTTCATCTCAACTTTTGTACAAGACAATTCACCACATTTTCTACATTGCATATGCACATGGTTGTCATTATGGTGCTCTTTAGAACAAGAAGAATGACACATTGCGTAATAAGTATTAGCATCATTTCCTATTACGGAATGTATTTCTCCCTCATTCTCTAGTCTAGTCAATACTCTATATATAGTGGTTTTATTAAATCTATCAGAAAAAAAATCAACCAATTCAACAGCGCTCACTGCACTATCCTTAGCTTGAAGATAGTCTCTAATTGCTAATAATGACGTTGTATTTCTCATTTCTTAAAAGGGTTTTTCTTAATGAAAAAATTGTACTACAAAAATACAAAATCTATTAGGTTAGTTTCTATTTGAAGTCGTTAGATTCTGATAATGAAAAAGTGCCGACGAATCGGCACTTCCTTAAGACAATAAAAAATTGATTAACTTCAAACCCAAACAAAGCTAACAAACTAGGGAACATTGCCTCTAATAAACATTTAATTAATCTGTGTTAAAGCAACACCGTTGCAATATATGTTATTTTTTTTGTTTCTGCAAAATAGTTGCAATAAAAAAATGCACCAAAGTGGTGCATTTTTTTATTATAGTGTAATTTTATGCTATTTATTAAGAGCTTGCTCTAAATCGGCTATTAAATCATCTATATCTTCTACTCCAACACTTAAACGAATTAACGAATCAGTAATTCCGATTTTTAATCGTTCAGGTTCCGGAATTGAGGCATGTGTCATTGTGCTTGGGTGGTTCACTAAACTTTCAACACCTCCTAAAGATTCAGCCAGTGTAAACACTTTTGTATTTTCAAGAAATGTAAATGCAGCTTCTTTACTTTCATCTTTTAATCTAAAAGAAACCATTCCGCCAAAATCATCCATTTGTTTTTTAGCAATTTCATGATTAGGATGATGTTTTAATCCCGGATAATACACCTCACCTACCTTATCATGCTTCATTAAATAATCAGCAATAGCTTTACCGTTTTCACAGTGTCTTTGCATACGTAAGTGTAACGTTTTAACTCCTCTAAGTGCTAAAAATGAATCCATAGGTCCGGCAACAGCTCCTCCTGCAAATTGAATAAAATGTAACTCTTCAGCTAACTTAGAATCCTTAACCATTAAAGCTCCCATCACTAAATCAGAATGCCCTCCTAAATATTTGGTAGCTGAGTGCATTACAATATCAGCTCCTAAATCTAACGGACGTTGTAAATAAGGAGTTGCAAATGTATTATCTACTGCTACTAAAATCGTAGGATTTTTTTCCTTTACCACCTTTGTAATCTCAGCAATATCTGCAATCTTCATCAACGGATTGGTAGGTGTTTCTAACCAAATCAATTTTGTTGACTCTGAAATAGCATTTGTAACATTCGCTACTTCATTCATATCTACAAACTGAAACTTTAATCCATATTTCTGAAACAATCTGGTAAACATACGGTAAGTTCCACCATACAAATCGTCTCCTGCAATAATTTCATCTCCCGGATTCAATAAACGTAATACGCAGTCAATAGCTGAAAGCCCTGAAGAGAATGCAAAACCATGAGTTCCGTTTTCTATTGATGCAAATGCATTTTCTAAAGCAGTTCTTGTTGGATTAGCTGCTCTAGAATATTCATAACCTTTATGTACTCCCGGACTCGATTGAGCATAGGTTGATGTTTGAAATATTGGAGGCATTACAGAACCTGTAGATTCTTCATGTTCTTGACCTCCGTGTATAGTTTTAGTATTAAACTTCATCTTTAATAAAATTTTCTAGTAACAAACTTACAAAAGTTTACACCAATTTTTTCATTGCCATAATTATCCCTAAATGCATTCCTTCATGTAAATTATTAAATGTAAGGGCATTCTCAAAAGAACTTATTATAAATCCGGTACTGGTTTCGTATTCCGTATATTCTTTAAAAATTCCTGCTTCGTAATCTTCTTTTAACGTATCAGGTAACCCTAGCAACAATTCTTTAATCTCTTCAAAATCTTCTTCAGTAAATGCTTCAGATGGTTTGGTTCCTTTTCTGTATCCGTCTATTAAATCATCAGGAACTAAACATTGTAAACCCGACAATTTGTAGTGTAATAATTGTTGTGTAACAACTAAATGAGCAACGTTCCATGCTATGTGATTATTAAATCCTTGTGGAATAGTATGCAATTGCTCTATCGTTAATCCATCTATTAGTTTTAAAACCAATTCTCTGGATTTTTTTAAGACTTCAAACTGTGTATTCATTTTTCTGTTTATTTTAGCTCAAAGATATTATTAAACATTGTATATAAGATGAAGAAAGTTTATTTTTTACAAACTTGTGATACTTGCCGAAGAATTTTAAAAGAGGTTCCGATGGATGGCTTTGAAAAGCAAGAAATAAAAACACAACCTATTACTGTAAAGCAACTTGAAGAAATGTATGCCTTAAGTAAAAGCTATGAAGCTTTATTTAATAAAAGAGCTAAATTATATAGAGAAATGGGGCTTGGAGCTCAGAATCTTTCTGAAACAGATTATAAACAATATATTTTGGATGAATATACTTTTTTAAAGCGCCCTGTTTTTATTGTGAATAACGAAATTTTTATTGGTAATAGTAAAAAGGTAATTGATAGTTTAAAAGCATCGCTTCTTTAATTAGAAGCAATGCTATTCTTTTTCGATTCATTAACCATGGCAGTTAATTCATCTTTTGTTAAGTCTGTTTTAATTCCCAATAAAACCAACTCGTCACCATTGTTATAAACATTAACAATAATTTCTTTTATACGATCTTCAGTTTCTCTAAAATATACCGTAACTTTTTCTTTTCCATCTTTTAATCTTACCAAAGTTTTTAATCTGTTTTTTTGAGCAAATGCTTTAAAGTCTCTTTGAACAGAAGGCATATCACTATTAAACACCATAACTTTATAGTTATGTGCTTTTTTTAAGAATACACCAAACTCATCAGTGTCTTCATTAGATACAAACATATTGGCTACAAAACCCGGGATGTTTAAAGATACCTCAGCTCTATCTTTATTAGACTTATAAAACTCTTTAAAGTTTTGTTCTTGGGCAAAAGAGGTTAATGTAAAGAAGCAGAATAAAATGGCTACAATTTGTTTCATAATAGTATGGCTATTTGTTGTTTTGGAAAGAAGACGACTGTTGTAGAAATATGTTACATATAAAAAAAGTCTTAACTAAAATTAGCTAAGACTTTTTGTTGGCCCACTAGGACTCGAACCTAGAATAACGGCACCAAAAACCGGTGTGTTACCATTACACCATGGGCCAATAAATATTCTAACAAAAATAGAACATTATGTTGGTTTTGCAAAAAGCCAACTTTAAAAGTTGTTGGCCCACTAGGACTCGAACCTAGAATAACGGCACCAAAAACCGGTGTGTTACCATTACACCATGGGCCAATTGCTCTTTGCGGGTGCAAATATAACACAGAAAATTATTTTGACAAATTTTTTTTCTGTTTTTCTTTTAACAGAACTTTATTCATGAATAAAAAATCAAAATTATATTTTTGCTATAGTTAAAACACACTAGTTATTAGTACATTCGCAACAACTTATTAAAAAATTATATGAACGAATTCAACTACAAAAAATGGAATACTATTTTAGGATGGATTTCATTTGCAGTGGCTTTAGTTACTTATACATTAACACTTGAACCAACAGTGAGTTCATGGGATTGTGGTGAATATATTTCAACCTCTGTAAATTTAGAAGTTGGTCACCCTCCGGGAGCTCCGTTATTCCAAATGTTAGGTGCATTTTTTGCTATGTTTAGCTCAGATCCTAGTCAGTTTGCGGTAATGGTAAACTTCATGTCTGGATTGGCTAGTGCATTTACTATTCTTTTTATGTTTTGGACTATTACAGACTTAGCTAAAAAGATGGTAGAAAAAGATACTATAGTAAGTAAAAGTGAAGCTATAGCTATTTTAGGTAGTGGATTTGTTGGGGCTTTAGCTTATACTTTTTCAGATAGTTTTTGGTTTAGTGCTGTAGAAGGTGAAGTGTACGCCATGTCTTCTTTTTTAATGGCTTTATTATTTTGGCTCGGATTAAAATGGGAAAGTGAACTTACCTCCCCACGCGGTAACAAATGGTTAGTTATTATCAGTTTTGTAGTGGGGTTATCTTTTGGAGTACATATTTTATCATTACTGGTTATACCTTCTATTGTAATGATTTACTTTTTCAAAACGTATAAAAATATCACCATAAAAACCACCGCTATTGCTACCTTAATTTCAATATTTGTATTAGCCTTTGTTTTTAAATTATTATTTCCGTACACTTTAAAATTTTTCAGTATTTCTGAATTGTTCTTTATTAACCAAATTGGTCTTCCTTATAATTCAGGTACTATTATTGCCGGAATTATTTTAATAGGAATTTTCTATTTTAGTTTACGTTATACTCGTAAAAAAGGAGCCGTTATGGCTAACACCTTAATTCTATCTGTATTATTTATTATGATAGGATTTTCTTCATGGTTAATGCTACCTATTCGTGCTAATGCTGATACTATTATTAATGAAAATAATCCTTCGAGTGCCCGAGAATTATTAGCCTATTATGAACGTGAACAATATGGTGATGCAAATGTTTTTTATGATAAATATTACTCTTTTGCTTATAAGAGAGAACAAAACTCAGCAAAACCATACAAAGACGATAAGCCTAAATATGAAAAAAAGGATGGTAAATATGTTATTGTAAATAAATACAAAAACGTTTTACCAAACTGGTCAGACAAACATAAAGGATTTATCCCTAGAATGGTAGATCCGGGGTCTGAAGAACATTATAAAAAAATTGCCGGAATTCCAGCTAACAGTACAAGAAGACCTACTTTTTCTGAAAACATAAAGTTTATGATTGATTATCAGTTTGGCTATATGTATGGCCGTTACTTTATGTGGAATTTTGTAGGACGTCAAAATGATATTCAGGGACATTTAGATATTGAAAACGGAAACTGGATAAGCGGTATTAATTTTATTGATGAAATGCGCTTAGGTTCTCAACAAAACTTACCGGATGATATTAAAAACAATAAAGGTCGTAATACATATTTCTTCCTTCCTTTAATTTTAGGGCTTATCGGATTAATTTACCAAGCAGGAAAGGATAAAAAGAATTTATATACATTGGCTCTTTTCTTTGCTTTTACCGGTTTTGCTATTATTTTCTATACAAATCCAAAACCTTTTGAGCCAAGAGAGCGTGATTACGCGGTTGTAGGATCATTCTATGTTTTTGCTATATGGATAGGTTTTGGAGTACTAGCCTTATATGATTACTTTAAAACGTATGCAAACAAACAAACGGTTGCTATTGGTGTATCTGCCATTTCATTTATTGCTGTTCCTGCGCTTATGGGATTCCAAAACTGGGATGATCATGACAGAGCCGACAGGTATTTAGCTCAGTTAAATGCTCAAACTTATTTAGAAAGTTGTGATCAAAATGCTATTCTTTTTACGATTGGTGATAATGATACTTTTCCGCTTTGGTACATGCAGCAGGTTGAAGGGGTTCGTAGAGACATTAAGATTGTTAATACCAGTTTATTTCAAACTGACTGGTATATTGACCAAATGAAAAAGAAAACCTATGAAGCAGATCCTATTCCATCAAACTTAACTCACGATCAATATAAATACGGAACGTTAGATTTAGCATACTATATACCTCATCCTAGATTTAAAGATTCAATTATATCTATTAAAGATTTTATGAGATGGATTGAAAGTGATAATGATGCTACTTATTATATTGATGAGGAAAATGATGTTAGAGAAAAGTTTTACCCAACAAACAAAATTCGTATTCCGGTAAATAAAGAAAATGTATTAAAAACCGGATTAGTATCTGCCAAAGATGCTGATAAAATTGTAGATTATATTGACATTACCATTGACAAACAAGGTATTTCAAAAAACCGAATTTTAATGTTAGATATCTTGAATAATTTTGATTGGTTACGCCCTATTTATTTTACAGGTGGAGCAAGTGCAGATGATGAATATATTTGGCTTAAAGATTATCTTCAATTAGATGGTATGGCCTATAAATTAGTTCCTATTAAAACTCCTAACAAAAACAAATCAATGTTTGACATGGGACGTATTGATACTGATAGAATGTATGCCAATGTTAAAAAATGGGATTGGAAAACGATTAATAATGAAGAGATTTATTTAGATGAGCAAAGCAAACGAAATGCTATCTCATTAAGAAATAATTTAATGCGTTTATCTGAAGAATACCTTGTTCAAAAAGATACTGCACATGCTAAAGAAGTATTAGACCTGTCTTTAGATAAAATGCCAATCCAAGATTTTGATCATTTTAGTCTTTCTTTAGGATATCCTGAATTGTATTACAGAATGGGTGATACTGTTAAAGCTAGAGAAACAGCAGAAACTTTAATTAAAATATTCAAACAGTACCTAACCTATTACAGTACATTCTCTGAAGATGATGTTAATTTAGTGATTGATAATATCGATACTAATTTATACATGTATCAAAATGTTGTAAGACAGGTGAACGAATATGATAAAGACAAAGAGTTTGCTGATAAAATCTTTAAAGACTTTGTAAATGTTGGTAGGTTATTCAGACATTTAATGCCTGCAGACGAAGAAGATAAAAATCCTTTATTAGATGGTTTAGATACTATTAAACCTTAAAAAATGAGGTTATACTTTATAAAAACACCACGTATTATCAAGAATTTATTTTCACGATATACGTGGTCTTTTTTTTCTGATACTAAAGTTGTATACCTAACTTTTGATGATGGTCCTATTCCGGAAGTTACTGAGTTTGTTTTAAAACAACTTAAAGCCTACAATGCAAAAGCCACCTTTTTTTGTATTGGTGATAATGTTCGAAAACATCCTTCCGTTTTTCAGCAAATCAACAAAGAAGGACACAGCATAGGTAATCATACTCACAATCATTTAAACGGATGGAAAACAACCGCAAGTGAATATCTTTCTAATATTGAAAAAGCTGAACATTTCATTCAAGAACCAACAACAAAACTATTCAGACCGCCTTACGGAAAAATTACACGAACGCAAAGTTCTCATCTCATTCGTAAAGGGTATAAAATAATTATGTGGGATGTACTTTCTGCTGATTTTGACACAAGTATATCTAAAGAAACTTGTTTAAATAACGTGCTTAGGAATACAAAAAAAGGAAGTATTATTGTTTTTCACGACAGCATAAAAGCTAAAGAGAAGCTTTATTTTGCCTTACCAGTGGTTTTAGATGAATTGTCTAAACAAGGTTATGTATTTAAAGCGATACCTTAAACGTATTGCTGCACTAAACCTATAAGAGTATTTGCGTCTTGCTCTCCGGTTTGACGCCATTTCATTTCCCCGTTTTTGTAAATCATAAATGTTGGGTTTCCTTTAACACGTAATGCTTCAGCTAAAATTTCATTTTTTCTAATATCAATCTTAATTACTTTAGCTTTATCACCCAAAGCAGCAGCTACATCACGTAAGGTGTCTAAACTAGGTTCAGACTCACTCCAATCCGCATAAAAATCTATCAACACGGGTTTATTGATGCCTATAATTTCACCAAATTTTGTCATAAAAAACAATATTTATCTATAAACCGTCTAAAAATAGTAATTTTTTGTTATTAAAATATTAAATAACCTTTAAAAACAAGAAAAATCAGGCTTTTTTTAATTCTATAACTGTTATTTCAGGCCATATTCCTACCCTACCCGGAAAAGCATGATAACCAAAACCTCTGTTTACATTAATATACCTCCCCATTTCTTCATATAAACCAGCCCATTGTTTGTAAACATATTGAGACGGACTCCATCTAAAAAAACCAGGAATTTCAATACCAAACTGTAAACCGTGCGTATGTCCGCTTAATGTTAACTGATAATTAAAATCGTCTTTTTTTACCTTATATTCCCAATGACTAGGATCATGGCTCATTAAAATTTTGAAATCCTCTTGATTTACGCCTTCAGAAGCTTTTTTTAAATCACCTGCTTTATTAAATCCTTTCCCCCAATTTTCAACACCTACTAAAGCTATTTTTTGACCCTCTTTTTCAAGATATCTATGTTCATTGAGTAACAAGTCAAAACCAATGGTAGGATGGATGTTTTTTATAGCTTCAAAATTGGCTACTTTATCTTCTTTACTCTTCCAAGTGGAATAATCACCATAATCATGGTTTCCTAAAATAGAATATTTACCCATAGGTGCCTTTAATTGAGAAAAAACAGCTATCCAATCGTTCATCTCGTGTGCAAAATTGTTTACAATATCACCGGTAAACAAAATAACATCAGACTCTTGTTGATTGATTAAATCAACTCCATAACTTATTTTTTCTTTATTATCAAAACTTCCTGAATGAATATCTGTAATCTGAGTAATGGTAAAACCATCAAAAGCTTCCGGTAAATCTTTAAAACTTAGCTGATATTTAAGCACTTTATAATTATACTTTCCTTTAAAAATACCATACAACAAACTTGCAAAAGGTATTGCTGCTAGGCCTAAAGCTAATTGCGATATAAACTTTCTTCTCCCTTCTAAACTTTTAGTTTCTTCAGTCGAAAAAAATGAAATTCCTCTTTTAACCCAACGTACCACATCTTCTCCAAGCATAAAAAGAACCATGATTAACTTAGGTAATAATACTAACAACAAAATTCCGACTGCCCATTGAAATTGTCTGGTTTGTCCGGAACTTCGGTCTGATGAAAATATTACATAGAAAAAGTTAAGATAAGCAACTGCTCCTATCAATAACCACCCGTAACGAATTATTCTATTTTTAGTAAGGACTTTTACCGTTTGAAAAGCATATGTTTCAAAAACAATGATAATTACAGATATTATAAGTAAGGGAAAAAACCAACGAGGCATAATTCTATTTTTAAAAAACATGTAAAGATACCGCTAAATATAAAAATCAATTTTTAACTTCTTGTTAAAGTTTCGTAGCTTTACATGCTACAATTTCTTCAAGGTTACTTGATTTTAAGTAGCCTTAAACTAATTAATTTTTAACAGGCTTTATCAAAAATGGCAAATAGAAAACGACTTTTTTTACTGGATGCATACGCATTAATATTTAGAGGATATTATGCTTTTATTAAAAACCCCAGAATAAACTCAAAAGGATTAGACACTTCAGCTATTTTAGGTTTTACCAATTCTCTTTTAGATGTTATTAAAAGAGAAAAACCAGATTATTTGGCTGTATGTTTTGATAAAGGAGGAAGCGTTGACCGTGTTGAAGTTTTTCCGGAATATAAAGCTAACAGATTGGAAACTCCTGAAGCTATAAAAATTGCCGTTCCTTACATTGAACAGATATTAGAAGCCATGAAAATTCCTGTAATAGTGAAAGAGGGTTATGAAGCTGATGATATTATAGGAACTCTAGCCAAGAAAGCAGAAAAAGCAGGATTTGACACCTATATGGTGACACCGGATAAAGATTATGCCCAATTAGTTTCTGAACACATTTTTATGTACCGCCCGCCAAGAATGGGAAATGGTTATGAAAAATGGGGTGTTGAGGAAGTGAAAGTTAAATTTGAAGTAGAAAACCCGGAACAAGTAATTGACTTCTTAGGAATGATGGGGGATTCTGTAGATAATATTCCCGGATTACCAGGTGTTGGAGAAAAAACCGCCAAAAAGTTTATTGCTACTTATGGTAGCATGGAAGGACTGTTTGAAAACCTTCATGAACTAAAAGGCAAAATGAAAGAAAAAATTGAAGCTAATCAAGAGTTAGGTTTACTTTCTAAAAAACTGGCTACTATAATACTAGATGTTCCGGTTGAATTAGAAGAAGACAAACTTATTTTTGAGCAGCCAAACATAGATAAAACCATTGAAATATTTAGTGAATTAGAATTTAGAAGACTTGCTGATAACTTCAAAAAAACGTTTGACATAGCAAGTGAGCAAACCTCTACAGAAAATCCTTCACAAAAATCATCTCCTACTTCTGCCTCTCAGCAGTTCGATTTATTTGCTGCTCCCGGTAGTGGTCCTTTAGCAAAAGAAGAAATCAACACTGGTTTTAGAACTATTGACACAACTGATCATTTATATCAGGTTGTTGACACTCCTTTAGGTAGAAAATTACTACTTAAAAAATTATTGCAACAAAGCTCTGTATGTTTTGATACAGAAACTACAGGATTAAAAGCGCTGGAAGTTGAATTAATTGGAGTTGCTTTTTCGTGGGAAGTTGGTAAAGGTTATTATGTAGCTTTTCCGGAAAACCAAGAAGAAACTCAACAAATTATTAATGAGTTTATTCCTTTTTTTGAAGAGGAAACTATTGAAAAAATAGGACACAACTTAAAATACGATATCAAAGTACTTTCAAACTACCATATTAAAGTAAAAGGAAAATTATTTGATACTATGATTGCGCATTATCTGATTAACCCAGATATGCGTCATAACATGGATGTTCTTGCTGAAACATACCTAAACTACCAACCTGTTTCTATCACTGAATTGATTGGTAAAAAAGGAAAAAACCAATTATCAATGCGAGAAGTTGAATTGCCTCAGCAAACTGAATATGCGGTTGAAGATGCTGATGTTACTTTTCAGCTAAAAGAGCATTTTACTAAAGAGCTTGAAAGCGGTAATGTTACCAAACTGTTTGATGAAGTTGAAATACCATTAGTTTCTGTGCTAACTTCCATGGAAATTGAAGGTATTAATTTAAATACGGATTTTCTTAAATCTTTATCTAAAGATTTAACTACCGATATACTTCAACTTGAACAAAACATTTACGAACAGGCCGGAGAAGAGTTTAATATTGCTTCTCCAAAACAATTAGGACCTATTTTGTTTGAAAAGTTAAAACTGATAGACAAACCTAAAAAAACAAAAACAGGTCAATATTCAACAGCAGAAGATGTATTATCATATTTAGCCAACGATCATAAAATTGTAGCTGATATCTTATTATATCGTCAATATAAAAAACTACAAAGTACTTATGTAGATGCGCTTCCGGGTGAAATTAACCCTAAAACAGGAAGAATACACACGATTTATGCACAAGCAGTAGCGGCCACAGGTAGATTGAGTTCAAACAATCCTAACTTACAAAACATTCCTATCAGAACACAGCGAGGACAAGAAGTTCGTAAGGCTTTTATTCCACGAAATGAAGAATACGTATTATTAGCTGCCGATTATAGCCAGATAGAACTTAGAATTATTGCTGCCTTAAGTGAAGAAGAAACAATGATTGAAGCATTTAAAAATGGTGAAGACATTCATGCTTCTACAGCTTCAAAAGTATTTAAAGTACCTATTACAGAAGTTACAAGAGAACAAAGAAGCAATGCCAAAACAGTTAATTTTGGTATTATTTACGGGGTTTCTGCTTTTGGTTTAAGTAATCAGACTTCTTTAGACAGAAAAGAGGCTAAGGCCTTGATTGATGCTTATTATGAGACCTATCCTAAACTTCGTAGTTATATTTCTAAACAGGTAGATTTTGCTCGTGAACATGGCTATGTTGAAACCGTATTAAACAGAAGACGTTATTTAAAAGATATTAATTCACGAAATGCCATTGTAAGGGGTGCAGCAGAACGAAATGCCGTGAATGCTCCTATACAAGGTAGTGCTGCTGATATTATTAAGCTAGCCATGATTAACATTCATCATCGATTTGAAAAAGAAAACTTCAAATCTAAAATGTTATTACAGGTACATGATGAATTAGTTTTTGATGCACATAAAGATGAATTAGAGATTATCAAACCAATTATTAAAGAAGAAATGGAAAATGCCTTTACTTTATCCGTTCCTTTAGAAGTAGAAATCGGAATTGGACAGAATTGGTTGGAGGCTCATTAAATTTTTAAAAGCAACTTAATGGTGCAATGTTTTTTAATGCATCATTAAGTTTTTTTATAAAAGGTGAAAACCGGCATTTCTAGCTCATAAATATTAATTAAGCTCAATATTTCTTTTCTATTATTTGATGTATTCTTTGTTGTAATTCAACTATTACATGTTGTTCAAACCAAGGGTTTTTAGTTAACCAAAATCGATTTCTGGGAGATGGGTGAGGTAATACAAAATACTCCGGCAAATAGCTTTTATAGTTATTTACCGTATCGGTTAACGTTTTAAGTACTTTATCTTTTAAATAATAGTTTTGAGCGTATATACCTATTAACAATATTAATTTAATATCCGGCATTTTTTCTAGCAGTAAATCATGCCATTGTGGAGCACACTCTTTTCTTGGCGGTAAATCGCCCGACTTTCCTTTTCCGGGGTAACAAAAACCCATAGGAATAATTCCAAAATTAGATGTATCATAAAACTGTTCAGGAGTTACGTTAAGCCATTTTCTAAGCTGTTTGCCACTAGCATCATCCCAAGGAATACCAGATGCATGTACTTTTGTTCCGGGTGCCTGACCTACTACTAATATTTTTGAGGCTTCACTGGCAAAAACCACAGGCCTTGGTTGTATATCATTTTTACAGATATCACACCTCCGTATTCTTGTAAGCAACTCTTTCATGCAATAAAGCTAATAAAAAAACACTCGCTTTAACGTTAAAGCGAGTGTTTTCCTTCAAACCTTTTTGTATCTTTTTAGTGATTAATTGCGTATCCCGCAGCTTTACCGAATTCAGCTAAAATAAAAGATAAGTTTTTAAAAAGGTTTTGAATCCCCTTAAGTAATTTTTTTTCCATGATTATTAATTATTAAATTCCCCAGTACAAATTTAATACACAACTAATTGATAATCATCAGGTTTTTCCCCTTTTTTACTTTTTTTAGTAAACTTTTTATATAAATGGTAAGAAATTAATTATAGTTCTTATAAAATTTTACATAATTGGTAATGCCCTTCTATAAGATTTTTATAAAATCCTCAAAAGCAATATAATAAGGTTTATCTTTAAAAACAGGAAGTTCAATACTTTCTGCATTTGCTATTCCAATACCCGCAAACCATACTTTAGCATTTTGTTTTTTAGCATGTTCTTTAAATGTTTCCATCCATAAAACATCATATTCTTGAGGTGTTTGTATATTATTAGTAACTTTTACCAAAACAAAAATTGTAGGTTCACCTTTTTTAAATAAAACGAATTGAGGATGTTTTTTTAGAGTACTATTTACCGCTACAAATTCATATCCCATCTTTTGCAGCTTTTTTCCAGCTATATTCATCCCCAAGTTATGCAACTCTTGTTCCGTAAGTATATGCATTACTTATTTTTTCTTTTTACGCTTATTAAAGTTTTTATCACCTCTTGTCTTAGGCTTTTTATATTTTTTAGCAATCTCTCTTCTATAAGAACCTCCTAAATTAACCTTTTTATTTTTTTCTTTCTTTTCATGAAAAGCGTCACCGGGAACATATTCTTGTGATGTTCTGTTTTTTGACTGCTCCCTATCTTCTTTAGGTCGCTCTTCATCTGTTAACTCTTTTGATATTTCTACATATTCCGGTATCTCTAATAACGGAATAGTATAATTCATTAGCGCTTCAATTTGTTTTTTAGCTTCTTGCTCTTTTTCTGTGGCAAATAAAATAGATTTCCCTTTTCGTTCTGCACGCCCGGTTCTACCAATTCTGTGCATATAATTTTCAGGATAATCTGTTGGATTAAAATTAATTACATGTGTTATTTCCTGTAAATCTAATCCTCTGGCGATTACATCTGTTGCTATTAAAATTCGATGGTTTCCATTATTAAACTCTTCTATAGATCGCAAACGATAATTTTGCGTTTTATTCGAATGTATCACACAAACTTGTCCTGGGAACTCTTCTTCTATTAAATTAAAAATTCTATCCGCATTACGTTTATTAGGTGCAAAAACTAACACTTTACTAAACTCACTTTTATTAAATAATAATTCTTTCAGTAAGTTTATTTTAGTGTAAAAATTAGGAATGTTATAGGCTGTTTGGTCTATATTTTCTAGAGGTGTACCACTAACTGCTATAGCTATTTTTTGAGGAGCTATAAAATAATCATCAATCAACTCTTCTACTTCAGTAGTCATAGTTGCAGAAAACATAATGTTTTGGCGTCGTTCCGGCAGTAAATCAAAAATATTTAACAACTGAAACCTAAACCCTAAATCTAACATTACGTCTACTTCATCAATTACCAGTTTTTGTACTGATTTTAATTTAAGAACATTACTTACTGCTAAATCATATAAACGACCCGGAGTAGCTACCAAAATATCTGCTCCCTGTACAACTGCTTCTTTATGTCTATTTAGATTTACACCTCCATACACCCCCAAAACGCGTACAGTAATATACTTTGCCAATTTTTCTATTTCCTCAACAACCTGTACTACTAATTCTCTTGTTGGCACTAAAATAAGCACCCTTGGATGTAATTGTTTTGAAAACTTTAAATCTCTCAGTATTGGTAATACATACGCAAATGTTTTACCTGTACCGGTTTGTGCAATACCTACCATATCTTTTCCTGATCTTACGATAGGGAAAGCCTCCTCCTGAATAGGAGTTGGGTTTGTAAATCCAAGTTCTTCTATAGAGTTACATAACGGATTTGATAAATCTAAATCTTGAAAAGAAACCATTCTTATAAAATTTTCACAAAGGTACGGTTTCTATTTTTTAGAATAGAAATACTTTTACGTTCTTATGATGAAAGCTTAACTACTTTATTTAAAAGTGATACATATAAAAATGTAGCTCTACAATTAAGACACTTAAATTTTTTACTCGAAAATAGAAGTTTTTGTAATAAGGATCTTCTTTTTCTTCTAATGTATACCGATTGACAGCATGGACAGTTCATATATATTTTGTTTTCTTTATACAAAATTATTTAAAATACTACTCCACTCTCTCACCCTTTTTGGGTGGTTTTATACAATACGTTTAGCTCTTTTCTTTTTTGAAGAATAGTTTTTTACACTTACCACATTTATACTTTTTGGCTGATGTAAATAATTTTTCTAAAAAGGATCTTTTCACTCTTTTTATAACAAAAGAGTTACATTTAGGACAATTCATCGGGATTTACATTACAAATATCCAAAATAACAATCTAATTATTAAAAAAAAATTTCCAAACGGTTAAATTTTGTTTATAAACGATTCTTTATAAAGCATAAAAAAACCGATACAAAGCAATGTATCGGTTTTTTTTAATCTTGTTACTATGATTTTTATCCTCCAAAATCATCAAAACGTATATTCTCGTCTGGGATACCAAAATCTTGTCCCATTTTTTCTACCGCTTTGTTCATTAATGGTGGCCCACAGAAATATAATTCAATATCTTCCGGAGAATCATGTTTACTTAAGTACTGTTCTATAACACAGTTATGAACAAACCCAATAAAACCGTCTCCTTCTGCATCAATATTTTCTTTCACTTTCCAATTATCTTCCGGTAATGGCTCTGATAGAGCTATATGGAATTTGAAGTTAGGGAATTCTTTCTCTAATGCCCAGAAGTGCTCTAAGTAGAATAATTCACGCTTAGAACGCCCTCCGTACCAATATGATACTTTTCTTCCTGTTTTTAAGGTTTTGAATAAGTGATATAAATGAGAACGCATTGGTGCCATACCTGCTCCTCCACCTACGTATAACATTTCTGCATCAGACTCATTGATAAAGAACTCACCATAAGGTCCAGAAATAGTTACTTTATCTCCTACTTTTCTTGAGAATACGTATGAAGATGCAACTCCCGGATTTACATCCATCCATCCTCCTTTAGCTCTATCGAACGGTGGAGTAGCAATACGAACGTTTAACATTATTTCACGTCCTTCTGCTGGATAAGAAGCCATAGAATATGCTCTCTCAACTGTTTCTGGGTTTTTCATGACTAAAGGCCATAACTTAAACTTATCCCATTCTTCTTGGAATTTGTCTGGAGTTTCGTGCTCTTCAGGGTGCGCTGTAATATCCATATCTGTGAACTTAATTTCACAAGGTGGGATTTCAATTTGAATATACCCTCCTGCTTTATAGTTCATATCTTCTGGAATCTCTACTACGAATTCTTTAATAAATGATGCTACGTTATAGTTACGTACTACTACTGCTTCCCATTTCTTAATTCCGAAGATTTCTTCCGGAATTGAAATGTCCATGTCTTGTTTTACTTTAACCTGACATGCTAAACGAGCACCGTGTTGTAATTCTTTACGAGTAAAGTGTGGTGTTTCTGTTGGTAAAGCTTCACCTCCACCTGAATTTACGTGACATTCACATTGAATACACGATCCTCCACCTCCACAAGCTGATGGTAAAAATATTTTTTCATTACCTAAAGTTGATAACAACGTTCCTCCTGAAGGTACTTCAATAGTTTTATTACCATTGATTGTAATTTTAACAGGACCCGACGGTGCCAACTTTTGCTTTACAAATAATAATAAAGCTACTAATACTAAAAGTACCGCTAAAAACGCTAATACTGTAATAGCAACTGTTCCTGCTGTGCTTACTTCTAAAAATACCATTATTCTGTAATTTCTTTAGTGTTATTAGCTAATTCTTCTGTTTCCTTCTTAGGTTCTTCTTTTTTCTCTTCTACCTCTACCTCAATAACTTCTTCAACTTTTTGTTCTTTCACTACAGTAGAAGTAGTCGTAGCTTTCTCTTCTTTTTTTCCGGCATCATCACCTCCTGTTAACATACCTCCGAAACTCATAAATCCGATAGCCATTAAACCTGTGGTAATAAATGTAATACCTAACCCTCTTAAGGCTGGTGGTACTTGAGAGTAACGGATTTTTTCACGAATAGCTGCAATTGCTAAAATAGCTAAGAACCATCCGATTCCTGAACCGATACCATATACGAATGATAATCCTAACGTTGGAATTTCACGAGATTGCATAAATAACGACCCTCCTAAAATTGCACAGTTTACTGCAATTAACGGTAAGAAAATACCTAGAGAGTTATATAATGCCGGTGCAAATTTTTCAACAATAATTTCTACCAATTGTACCATGGTTGCAATTGTAGCAATAAACATGATAAATGATAAGAAACTTAAGTCATAATCTGCATATTCTGCGCCTAACCATTTTAAAGCTCCTGGTTGTAATAAATATTGATCTAACAACCAGTTTACCGGTACTGTTACAGCTAATACAAAGATTACTGCAGCCCCTAAACCTACGGCTGTTGATACTTTTTTAGATACGGCAAGGTATGAACACATTCCTAAGAAGGTAGCAAATACCATGTTGTCTATAAATATCGACTTGAAAAATAATTCTATATGTTCCATTCTTCTTTTTTTTAATGAACACTAACTAAGTTAGTCTTCAATTAATGCTTTATTTCTTGAACGCTGTACCCAAATAATAATACCCACAACGATTAATGCCATTGGTGATAATAACATAAATCCGTTGTTTTCATATCCTAAAGCATATAATCCTGTTTTCTCAATAGGATCACCTAACACTTTATATCCTAACAAAGTACCAGAACCTAATAATTCTCTAAAGAATCCTACGATTACTAATATTAAACCATAACCCGCAGCGTTACCTATACCATCTAAGAAAGATCTCCAAGGCCCGTTACCTAAAGCAAATGCTTCAAAACGTCCCATGATAATACAGTTGGTAATAATTAATCCTACGAATACTGATAAGGTTTTACTTAACTCGTATGCATATGCTTTTAATACTTGATCTACAATAATTACTAAGGCAGCTACCACTACTAACTGTGCAATAATTCTAATTTTAGAAGGAATGATGTTTCTCATTAAAGAAATAACAACATTTCCTATTGCTAATACAGCCATTACCGAAATAGCCATTACAATAGCAGCTTTTAATTCTGCGGTAATTGCCAATGCAGAACAAATACCTAATACTTGAATGGTAATTGGGTTGTTATCTGCTAACGGATCTTTGATTAATGCTGCGTCTTTTTTTGATAAAAGTCCCATAATTAATTTAATGTTTTAAAATAAGGCACATACTGTGCTAATTCTGATTTAATCATTGCTGAAACTCCATTACCAGTAATAGTTGCTCCTGCAATTGCATCTACCTCATTATCGTTTTTATCTTCGTTCTTAGGATCTCCATTTCCTTTTGCTACATTAATTCCTTTAAATACACCATCTTTCATCATGTTTTCACCTGCAAAATCATCCATAAAGAAACGTTGTTTAATGTTTGCTCCTAACCCTGGAGTTTCTCCTTTATGATCAAAGAACACTCCTTGAACAACCATGTTTTTATCCATAGCTACATATCCCCAAATAGCATCCCAAAGACCTTTTCCTCTAATAGGGGCGATGTAGTAAGTTTTTCCGTCTTTCTCTCCGATAAATAAAGGTAACTTTCTTACTTTACCTTCTTTAGCAGCTGCTTGTTGTTTTTTAACATCAATTAAATACGCTTTATTATCTTCAGTAACTTTATCACCTTCGATAACTATTTGTTTTTTGATGTATTTAGCAAACTCATCTGCTACTTTATCTTTTGAAACGAAAATTACACTGGTTTCATCATTTTCATTTACTCCCATAGCATACAAAATATTTTGTTGCTTTTCGATACGCTTATTTCCGTCAATTGTAGGGCGAAGTGATGATGCTGTAAAAGCTAACAACGCACCCACTACCAATACCATTCCTATTGCGAATAATATTGTATATACATTACTATCTGTCTTCTTACTCATAATTAGGCAGTTTTAGCTTTTAAACGTTTTACTCTTTTCTTCACATTTCCTTGTACTACGTAGTAGTCAATTGTTGGAGCAAAAACATTCATTAATAAGATTGCTAACATTACTCCTTCCGGATATGCCGGGTTGAATACACGAATCATAATCGAGATAAACCCGATAAAGAAACCGTAAATCCATTTTCCTTTATTAGTTTGTGATGCAGTAACCGGATCAGTAGCCATAAATACAATTCCGAAGGCAAATCCTCCTATTAGTAAATGTTTCCAGAAATCTAAACTCATTAATCCGTAAAACTTACTTGTTTCAGTAATCCATCCCATTGCCACAACTTGGTTAAAGATGAATCCCATTACTAAAGCTCCGATAACTGAAGACAACATAATTCTCCAACTTCCTATTTTAGTAAAAATTAAGAATAACCCTCCTAATAAAATAAGTAAAGTTGATGTTTCTCCAACTGATCCCGGAATAAATCCAAAGAACATATCAGATACTGAATAATGTAATGGTTGTGATTGTGCTAAACTACCTAAGATAGTTTCTCCTGAAATTGCATCAGCAGTTCCTGCTAATTCTCTAGCTCCTTGTACCCATACTTTATCTCCAGACATCCAAGTTGGATATGCAAAGAATAAAAATGCACGAATGGTTAATGCCGGATTTAAAATGTTCATTCCGGTACCTCCGAATACTTCTTTACCAATAACAACTCCAAATGCTACTGCTACTGCTAACATCCAAAGTGGTAAATCTACCGGTACAATTAAAGGAACTAACATTCCGGTTACTAAATAACCTTCTTCTATTTCATGTCCTTTAATGATACAGAAAATAAATTCAATAGCTAAACCAACAACATAAGATACAATTACTAGGGGTAAAATTTTAATTAAACCAATTAAAAAGTTATCCATATTCCAGAAGCTTCCGCTAAAGAAAGACATTCCTTCTGTGTATCCATTTACAGCAGCATTGTGTTGGTATCCTGCGTTAAACATACCAAATAGTAAACATGGAATTAAAGCCATAATTACTGTATTCATGGTACGTTTTAAATCATCCGCTGCCTTAATATGAGTTCCGCCATGCGTTACCTCTTTTGGCATATAAAGAAAAGTATGGAAACCACTAAATAACGGGAACCACTTTTTATCTTTATGTTCTTCTCTAAAATTATCTAATTTTTGTTTTAAGCTCATGTCTTATCCTAATTCTGCTCTCATTAAATCTAATCCTTCACGAATGATTTTTTGATGAGGCTGTTTTGAAACACAAATAAATTCGGTTAATGCAAAATCTTCCGGTGCAATTTCATAAGCTCCCAGACCTTCCATTTCATCAAGATCTTTATACATACAAGCTTTTAATAACTGCATTGGGTAAATATCTAACGGGAATACTTCTTCATAAGAGCCTGTTACTACAAAAGCTCTATGCTCACCATTGGTATTGGTGTTTAAGTCGTATTTTTTCTTAGGGTTTAACCAAGAGAATGTTAAGGCTCTAGAGGTAGATACTTTATTAAACACAGGCTTATTCCACCCGAAAAGCTCATAGTCATTACCTTCTGGAATTGCTGTTATTTGATTATCATAGTATCCTAAGAAACCATCTTCAGCAACTTGTGTTCCGGTTAATACATTTCCGCTTATAATACGTGCATTGTCTGCATCTAAATTTCCTTTAACAACGTCAGCAATTTGTGCTCCTGCTATTGCAGTAACATATTGCGGTTTGTTGAATTGAGAACCTGTTAAAGCAATTGTTCTGGTAACATTAAACTTACCGGTTAACAACAACTCTCCTATTACCACTAGGTCTTGCGGAGTAACTACCCACACAACTTCTCCTTTATTAATAGGGTCAATTTGTGCTATTTGAGTACTTACATTCCCTACTGGGTGCGGACCAGAAACTTTGTGTAACTCTACTCCTTTCATTTCTCTAAACGGAGATAATGTTGAGCTCTTAGCTACTGAAACATGTACTTTACCTGTTGTTAACTTAGTTAACGCAGTTAAAGCTGTTTGCAATTCAGCTTCTTTACCTTTTAGTGAGTAATCATAATCAGGTGCTAAAGGTGCACTAGCATAGGCAGATACAAAAATTGCTTTAGGTGCTTGATTAGGATTTGCAATCACGTCGTACGGACGTTGTTTTACAAATGGCCAACAACCTGAAGCAAACAAGTGATTTTTCACTTCTTCTCCAGACATTGCATCAACATCTTTTTTACCAAAATCTTTGTATTCCTGCTTACCATCAGCAGTGATTTTAATTGCTAAAACTTTTCTTCTTGCTCCACGAACGATTTCAGAAATTTTACCACTTACAGGACTAGGAAATAAAATACGCTCATCACTTTTGTTGTAAAAAAGTGCTTCACCAGCTTTTACTTCTGTACCTTCTTTTGCTAAAATTTTTGGGATTACGCCGTGAAAATCATCTGGTCTTATTGCAAAAACACTACCTAAAGAAAGTTCGGTAGTTACTTGTTCTGCTTCACCAACAAGCCTGATATCCAGACCCTTTTTAATACGGATGTCTTTTGACATAGTAACAGATTAATTTGATTTTCTTAAAAAACACGCAAATTTAAAAATTTTGAAAACCACATTAGAGCAAATCCTTTTTTATCTTTGATTATTTCATCTATTTATATTAATTCTAAATAAAAATCCTTTTTTTGGCTTATATTTTGATATTTTTGTTATCTATGAATAAAATCGTATTTATCTTTTTTCTTGTCTTAACCTTCAATACGCTTAATTCTCAAAATATTAAAAGTATTCAATTAAGGCCCGTAAATAACGTTCGCAACTTTAGCTCAATAGCTAAATTAGGAACGGTACTAGAATTGTCTTTTGATGATTTAGATGCTGATAGTAAGGAATATTACTATAAGATTGAACACATGACTCATGATTGGAAACCTAGTAATTTAACCAGTAATCAATACATTGATGGTTTTGAACAAAACACTATTTTTGATATCACCAACTCATTTAACACCTTACAGCCTTATACGCATTACTCTGTTTTTTTACCCAATAACAATACTATTATTACCAAAAGTGGTAATTATTTAGTTTCTGTTTTAAACGGAGATTATGAAACGATTTTTACACGTAGATGTGTTTTTTATGAAGATATTTCTACTATAGGAGTCGCTGTTTTCAGAAGCCGAAATACAAGTAACAGTAACAGAGAACAAACTGTTCAGTTTAGAGTTAACCACCCTAATTTAACCATCAACAATCCTAATCAGGAAATTAAATCAGTATTGATACAAAATAATGATTGGAATACAGCAATTACCAATATACAGCCTGTTTTTATAAAACCTTATCAATTAATTTATAACCACACACAACTCACCAATTTTCCGGGTAATAATGAATATTTGAATTTTGACACCAAATATGTAAGAAGTACCAGTCTTAATATAGCTAAAGTGGAAAGGAAAGATGTATATAACTCTTATCTTTTTACAGATGAGCCAAGAGCTGACAGACCCTACACTTACAATCCGGATATTAACGGTCAGTTCATTATTAATACGCTTGATACAAACGATTCCAGAGTTGAAGCTGATTATACGTTAATCCATTTTTCATTGTATGTAGAAGAACCTTACCCTAACAAGGATGTTTATGTATACGGTGCTTTTAATAATTTTGAATTAACTGAAGAAAATAAAATGACCTACAATAGTTCTTCAAATACATACAGTGCCTCTATTTTATTAAAACAGGGATTTTATAATTACAATTATGCCCTTGTTGACAGTAACAACCAAATTAACCTAGAAGACATAGGAGGTTCTTTCTTTGAAACTGAAAATGAATATACTGCCATTATTTATTATCGTCCTATGGGTGGTTTTTACGATCGGGTTATAGGAGTTGGAAATGGTTTTTTTAACCAAAACAGATAAGAAAATTACCTCTACACTATAAAAAGTCAGATTTTATAAGTATTTTTATTTTCATGTTTCAACAAATTACTAAAGGTATTAAGATTTCCGTAAAGACTCAGTACAATGGAACGAGGTATCGTGGTCATGTAACCTACTATGCTTTTAGTTATTTTATTTCTATTGAAAACATTTCTTCACAAACCGTAAAATTACTAGAGCGTTTTTGGGTGATTTATGACTCACTTAACAATACTGAATATGTAAGCGGTGAAGGTGTCATAGGAGAAACGCCAACGATAAAACCTAATGAGGAATATAATTATCAATCTAACTGTTTTTTAATTTCATCAATTGGAGCAATGAGTGGAAAATACAAAATGATTGACACCACAACTCTTGAAGAATTTTTTGTAGATATTCCTACTTTTCAACTGATGACAACTCCTATGCTTAATTAACTAATGATAAAGAGAAGCAAAGCGTTAGCAATAAAAGATCTTGATTGTTTAAACTGTGGTTATCCTTTTAGCGGGCATGAAAAATTCTGCCCGGACTGCGGTCAAGAAAACAAAGGTAGTAGAATTACTTTTTTACATTTCATGCATGAAATATTCAGAGGTTTTTTTTCGTGGGATGCTAAATTTTGGAAAACCTTATTTCCTTTATTAATAAGCCCTGGAAAGGTATCAAAAGATTATATTTCAGGAAAACGCAATCGTTATTCTAATCCTTTTCGATTTTATTTAACCGTTTCCGTTCTGTTTTTCTTATTGTTAAGCGCCAGTGAGACGTACAAAAAGATTAATAGCCTTAATGAAAAAACTTCATCAGAAGAAAATATTGAGCTTAACTTAACAACTATCAATAATGTTGATACGGTTAATAAAGATTCTTTAACTCAAGCCCTTATTCAAGATATTGAACATAAACAAAGTTTAGCTGCCAAAAAACTTAAAGATTCTGCACAGAAAAACCCTATTACCGTAGAAAAAGCAATTACAAAAAAGTATACAGCTACTGAAAGTCTTTTAGGAGGAAATAAACTTTTAGATACATTTATAAAATTTAACAAAGTAAATCCAACACTTAAAACGGATGCCGCTCTTAGTCAACTACACTTACCTAAAAATTTTTCTAATCGTTTTTGGTACTCCAGAGCTATTATAATTAACAAAATTGCTCAAGATAAAGAAGAGCGTACTAAGTTTTTACAGCAAATGGTATCTTTAGGTTCTATTGCTCTTTTTATTTTACTTCCTTTATTTTCTTTATCACTTAAAATCATATACATCAGAAGAAAATTTACTTATGTTGAGCATTTAATTTTTGTTTTTCACGTACAGACCGTTTTTTTCTTACTGCTAATTATTTTCTTCTTGTTGGATTTAGCTACGCCTGCAAATATTGAAAACACAAGTTTTATCTTTTTCTCTTTGTTTGCTCTTTATTTATATCTGGCTATGAAGAAGTTTTACGACCAAGGGTATTTCAAAACTTTCTTTAAGTTCTGTTTAGCTAATTTTTTCTTTATGTTTTTAACTGCAATAGGAATTACAACGCTTTCAGCAATTGTTTTTGCTCTTTATTAAAAATAGAGAAGCATTAAAAACATGAATATTAAAGGTAAACTAACGTTATTTAGTTTACCAAAGAAAGAAGTTCAAAAGCAACTCCTTTTGAGTTATTTTTAAATTCTATTTCTGCACTAAATTTATTATCAGATTTTATAGATACTATTCCTTTTTTCAGAGATGTTAGAAATTTATTTTTAAACGTATAAACTTGTTGAAGTTTTTCAACATCAACCGTTGCTTTAAACTTCACCTCATTCATTTCTCTTTTTAAAATACTACTCTCTTTATAATTCCCTGAATGTAAAACTATTCCGTCCGGTATTTTTTTCACGGTTGTTTTAAAAAACGGATTGATTGTTAAAATCATTTCTTCTTCTACCTGTTTAACAACTTCTTTTTCCAGCAAATAATCATACATTCTCTCTCCTTTAAGCATTGTGGCAGAAACCGGTATACTACTCGTTTGTAGTTGCTTTTTCTCTATTTTATTAAAATCATCATCATATTCATACGTAATGATTGTGTCTTGTTTCTTTTCTAGTGAAGCTACCGTTATATTAACTTCTCCATTCCAAAAATTAGCTAAAGAATCTAGTGATAATGTTGTTAGTTTTTTAAGTTTATCTTGTTGTTGTTTATCTAGCAATGCAATTGTTTTATGAGGATTCAATTTACCTGAAACGTTTATTATAGCATTTGACGTAGATATCGCATTATACGACAAAAAAAGCTCTTCATACTCCCCTAATGTTCCGTCAGCTTTTAGTTTCCGATCTTCTATATACAATTGAATACTTCCTTCTTTTTTAGTAACTGCCGTTAAAACAGCATCTTCTTTTTTTAATTCCTTTATCAGATTATGACTTTCAGGCAGAAACTCTTCAGTATTGACAACACTATTTAACACTGCTTCAACAGCTACTTTATCTTTACTCAATAAAACAATTAATTCATTTTCTTGTACTAAATAAGTGCTATTGTTGTGTGTATAATACGTGTTGTTTTTATATTGGTTTTTAAGCGCTTGTTGTTGATTAAAAAACTGTTCTAACTTCTGTTTATTTTTTATCTGAACACGACTACTTATCCAAGTATTTTTAAGGTTTCCGGGACAACTAAAGAAGAATACATCTGAAGGAATTGTAACGCAATTTAATAAGGTTAACTTTTTTTCTTTAGAGCGTGATGTGTTGGTGTTCTCAAAAAAAGAAAAAGGGTGTTTTATAAAACTTTTAATGGCGCAAAACTCTAATTCTCGTAGATTAATACGGATTATCTTGTCTGCTGAAACCGGTATTTTATTAGCGTAATTCACGGTTGGATTGTATCTAAAATAACCAACCGTGAATATAATCGCTATGATACTTGCAATTAGGTATAACGCTTTTTTTATCATTTAGCTTATTTTGCTACCTCATTAATAAGTGACAACAATAATTTTAATGTGTTTTCTTCTTTTCCTTGTGTGTTTAATTTTACCTCTGTAGAAATGGTGCTTCCGCATACTTTTGAAACTCTTAGGTAAGCGTCTTTCAAATTAGCATTTGAAAAATTTATCATTTTACCTTCAGACTTACTTACGTAGTTTTTAGGGATTTTGTTAATGATTTTATTTACATCTGCATACACAACACTGGCATTTTTCTTTATTAACTTACTGTGCTTTGTTGATGTGAAATTAGTTCTTCCTGCTCCTAAATTAACAGCATTTGTTTTAGAAGAGGTGAGGTATAACACCTCATCTTTTACCACTACATATATATCGAAAGGTAATTCTTTTTTAACAGCAAATTCATACACATTGTTATTTATCAGGATTAACTTATGCTTCTGTCCTATTTTAAGAATTTTCTCCCATATTTTTCTTTCTTCTGACCCAATCATTAACGTAAAATCAGGCACTACTGTTTTTTTAGTTTTAGTTACTTCTTTACGATTATAGTCTTCATCATATTCATACGTCTTATAACTTACTTCTTTTTCTACAAAATCATTCAATACAAACAGCGCGTCTCCGGTAATTAATTTTCCAATAGCTTCTTCATCTAAAATAATTGACAACAAACTACCTACGATATCAATTTCTTCTTTTACAGAAGGAATAAGCCCTCCATACATTTGATTCACTAATTCAGGATATTGAATTAAGGCTTCTTTTACACTCATAGATACACTCCAGAAAGCTAAAGCTTTATCATGATTAAAGCTATTTACAAGTTTGTTGTTTATTTTTTTATTATATATTTTTTTGAATGCTTTTTTCATTCCTGAACTCACCTCCATATCTAACAAAATACTTGCACTTCCTTTTTCAAAAAATACGTTGGCAGCTACCTGCTCTATTCCGTATATGTTTTTACCTCCTTCTAAGGTTAAGTAGGATACCGGTAGTAAATTGTTTCCGTACGAGCTAATTATGTTTGACATTAGCTCTCCATAATTAGGAATCCATAAGGTAGCTGAGCTGTTTTTCTTTTTACTTTCCTGAAATTTTTTATTGGTACTTACTGTATTTGAATAGTTGCCATTCAGAATATTTAAAGCTTCTTGCTTTATCCATGATTTTACTATTCTCTTCTTAAAAGCATAGTTTGATTCTTCTTCTTGTTTTAGTTGTTCAAAACGCTCTTTATGCTCATCAAAATAATTGTTTGATTTATTGGCATTAACAACTAACAGCATTTGATCATTCCAAACAGAAATTTCTCTAGATCCTAATATATAACTATATCCGTTTTCTGTCTGAACATCTTCTAATTGATACTCTTTTAATGTAGATTCGTATTGTTTTCTATTATTTAACGGCAGTAGTATATTGTGATAAGAAACACTGTCTGTATTCTTAAAAAAGTAGTACATATTTGATTTTAAATCTATACCAATGTTTTCTACCGAATTAATTTTATCTTCTCTTCTTCTGTTTATTTTTTTTAAAACTTCTTTTCCTATAGCACTCGAATCTATATCTGAAAACTTAATTAACTTAAATACATTTTCTGCATTTCCGGTAATAACAACATCTGCCGTATTAGGTATTTTAGTTTCTAGTTTTTGTGCATTTAGTGTAAAAAATGAATTTACCAGCAATAGTGTAGCTATCGTTTTTTTCATTAGTTTATTTTATTGTTTTTAATTAGTCAGATGTAATTTGCCAATAAGTATCTCTGTGACTATCAAGATTTGTAATGGCTCATTTCATGTATTATTCTTGTTTATTTATTGAGTGTTTTATACTTAACACAGATTGTTAGTTATATAGAAATACAGCTGTTTTTCTTTTTAATTTTCCAGTTGTATGGTATTTTTTATAGTTTGTTTGTTAGCAATAATATCTTGCGCATTTAAGCGTAACATTACCGCTTTTTTGCTTTTTGCTATTTTGGCTTCTTTGTTAACGCATAATTTCACCGGTGAGGCAAAACGATAAATTCCGGTGTAACTCGCTGTTTTAAAAATTTCTCTATCTGAAGTTTTTGTCTTCTGAAATTCTTTTCCAATATTAAAATGGTGGCTTCGAACAAATGTTTTACTCGTGTTATTAAAACCAAAGTGTTTGTGTTTTTTTATCTCTTGTGCCAGTTTTTTAGAACTGAAATTTACCAGTACTTCATTAAGGGTTTCTACTTTATCAAAATCACATGAAATAGCCACTATAAACTCATCAAAATTCAACGTACTTTTTACATTACTTATGCCTTTGGTTGCTTTTATTTTTTCAACCACCTCTTTCACATGATTTTTAATCGTTATTTTAGACGGAACTTTATATCCGTTAATACTATCAAGTAACATGATAGAGGCCAATTTTGTTTTACTTTGACTTAAATTGACTGTAAATACAGCACTTCCGGAACCATCTTTATTCATAGCTATTTCTTCAACAAACTCAAAACAGCCGGTAAGGAAAAATAATGAGAGTATAGAAATTACAATCTGTTGTTTGTATTGCATTTTATTTTTTTGCAAACATACCAAAAAACAGCTTTATAGCTTAAGCAAAACAATAAGTGTTGTGCTTTATTTATTATTCGTTTATGTATTTGTTGGTTAGTGGTAGGATCTTGGTAGTTAATGGTTACTAACTCTTTTCAGGCCTAGAATGGGCGTTACACTCATGCAGCATGGTTTCCAGAACTCAGAATTGGCATTACACTCATGCAGCACGGTTTCCAGAACTCAGAATCGGCATTACACTCATGCAGCACGGCTTCCAGAACTCAGAATCAACATTACACTCATGCAGCACGGTTTCCAGAACTCAGAATCAGCATTACACTCATGCAGCACGGTTTCCAGAACTCAGAATCAGCATTACACTCACGCAGCACGGTTTCCAGAACTCAGAATCAGCGTTACACTCACGCAGCACGGTTTCCAGAACTCAGAATCAGCGTTACACTCACGCAGCACGGTTTCCAGAACTCAGAAT
>NZ_JBOCUK010000010.1:93159-104629 GCF_050606265.1 Tenacibaculum sp. TC6
CGGCATTACACTCACGCAGGGCGGTTTCGGAAGTTTAGAATAGGTATTACAATCATGTTAACCGAGTAAAAAAAAGTTACTGTACTTTATATAACTAAAAAGCTTTTTCATTTACCGGAGTCACATACTCCATAGAAATAGCATTTCCGTTTTTTAAAACACAGGTTGTACTTACAGTTTCAACATATTCTCTTTTCATTTTTAAAGAAATATCAGGTGTTCCTTTTGTTTCATCTTGATGAAAGGCAATAATATCTTCTTTTTTAAATTCCTGATGTTCTTTTA
This sequence comes from Tenacibaculum sp. TC6, assembly GCF_050606265.1. Lineage (NCBI taxonomy): Bacteria > Pseudomonadati > Bacteroidota > Flavobacteriia > Flavobacteriales > Flavobacteriaceae > Tenacibaculum > Tenacibaculum sp. TC6. Next base: position 93,445 of record NZ_JBOCUK010000010.1, read on the forward strand.
ACCAGGCAGCAAACCATTCTTTACGCATTTGTTTGGTAGCTTCATCATACAAAGTTGATGACGACCATATTTTAGGTTCTTGCTCTAATTTATTAACGTGTTTTTTAACTCCGTCCCAAACCAATTCAACTACCATTAACTCAACATTCCAATCAACTAACACAATAGTAAAAGGCTCAATATCTTCAAAAGAAAAGTGTTCAATTTCTTTAACAGCATTATCTGATTTTAACAGGTGTTTTACAATAACTCCTCTACTCATTCTATATGCCTCTTTTCTTTGATGTTTTGTAAAACCTCCGTTTAACAAACATATTAACCGTTTTTTTTCACTTACTCCTATCCAGGTACCTCCCGCCAATTCATCTTTAGGATAAGTTAGCTTTACTCCGTCTTCTATATACTCATTAGGTTTAATCGTTTTTCGCTTCGGATCTTCATCTCTGTTTGAGGTTAATATAAAGTCATTTTTCCCTAATGGCAAATAGGTAACTGTGCACATATTGTATCGTTTTTGATTAAATAAGACGTATAAACCACCCGGTTATTACTAAAAATAACCGTAACTTTGTAAATCTTATGTTGAATACATACTTTTTACAAACAAAAGAATAATTTTAATAACAAACAACACATAAAAAATGGGAAAAGGTTTTTTTCACGTACCAACTGCCATTAATGAGCCTGTAAAGGGATATACTCCCGGTTCACCTGAAAGAGAAGCGGTTTTAAAACAATACAAAGAATACTTTAACGGTTCAGTTGATGTACCAATGTATATTGGTAATGAAGAAATCAGAACCGGAAACACTAGAAATATGACCCCTCCTCACGATCATCAACACGTTGTTGGTCATTACCATATAGGAGATAAAAGTCATGCTGAAAAAGCTATTGCTTCAGCTTTAGAAGCTCGTAAAGCATGGGCTCAAATGCCTTGGGAGCAAAGAGCGGCTATTTTTTTACGTGCTGCTGAATTAATTGCAGGACCTTACCGTGCAAAGATTAACGCAGCCACCATGATTGCTCAATCTAAAACTATTCATCAAGCTGAAATTGATGCTGCTTGTGAATTAATTGACTTTTTACGTTTTAACGTAGAATATATGTCTGACATTTACAATGAGCAACCTAATTCTGATGACGGAATATGGAACCGTGTTGAGTACAGACCTTTAGAAGGTTTTGTATATGCAGTAACACCTTTTAACTTTACAGCTATTGCTGCTAACTTACCGGCGTCTGCTGCTATGATGGGAAATGTAGTGGTTTGGAAACCATCTGACAGTCAAGTTTTTTCTGCAAAAGTAATTGTAGATGTTTTTAAAGAAGCTGGTGTACCAGACGGTGTTATTAATGTAATTTATGGTAACCCTGTTGAAATTACTGAAGTTGTCTTATCATCTCCTGATTTTGCAGGAATTCATTTCACCGGTTCTACTTTTGTATTTAAAGAACTTTGGAAAAAAATTGGTGAGAATATTCATAGTTATAAAACCTATCCTAGAATTGTAGGAGAAACCGGTGGTAAAGATTTTATTATTGCACACCCTTCATCTAATCCAAAACAAGTTGCTACAGCAATTACGCGTGGTGCTTTTGAGTTCCAAGGACAAAAATGTTCTGCTGCTTCAAGAGTATATTTACCAAAATCAATTGCTAATGAAGTTTTAGATTTTGTTAAAGAAGATATTGCTTCTTTTAAAATGGGGTCTCCGGAAGACATGAGCAATTTTATTACTGCTGTTATTCATGAGGGCTCTTTTGATAAATTAGCTAAATATATTGACCAAGCTAAAAATGATGCTGATGCTGAAATTTTTGCCGGTGGAAACTATGATAAATCAAGAGGATATTTTATTCAACCAACGGTTATTTTAACAACCAATCCAAAATATACTACTATGGAAACAGAATTATTTGGTCCGGTAGTAACGGTTTATATCTATGAAGATGCTGATTGGTCTGAAACATTACACTTAGTTGATGGTACTTCTGAATATGCTTTAACCGGTGCTGTATTTTCAACTGACAGATATGCTATTGCAGAAGCAACTAAAGCTTTAGAAAACTGTGCGGGTAATTTTTATGTTAATGATAAACCAACCGGTGCTGTTGTAGGGCAACAACCATTTGGTGGTGCCAGAGCTTCCGGAACTAACGATAAGGCAGGATCTGCTCAAAACTTATTACGTTGGGTATCTCCTAGATTAATCAAAGAAACTTTTGTTTCTCCTTCTGATTATCGTTATCCTTTCTTAGGTTAATCGTACTCTCGATATTAAAATTCGAGAAAAATCACTATATCAAAAAAGCAATCTCAAACGGGATTGCTTTTTATATTATATTACATAATTTAAAATCATAAAGTAGTGGCAGATGGCTCCTCCTAAAACAAAAAAGTGCCAAATAACATGGTTAAAAGGAATTTTACGTATGGCATAAAAAATAATGCCTATTGTATAAAACGCCCCTCCTGCCATTAACAATTGTAATCCGTTTGAGGGCATTACTTCAACCAATGCTTTAAAATCAATCATTATTAACCACCCCATTACTAAATATAATAGTGTTGATATAATTCCGAATTTTCCTGTAAAAAATAGTTTTAAAATAGCACCTATAGCTGCTATCCCCCAAACCAACCAAAACAGCAACCATCCTTTGCTAAATGCTAAAAGAAGTAAAACAACCGGAGTATATGTTCCGGCAATAAGCAGGTAAATACTAACGTGGTCTACTATTCTATAATACTGTTTTTTTCTTTCAGACTTTGCCGCATGGTATAGTGCAGAAGCACTGAATAAAATAATAACTGAAAGCCCGTAAACTATAATACTAAATGTACTCCAAGATTTATGGGTACTTTTTAGTAATAATACGATTAATCCAACAACACCTAAAAAAGCTCCTAAGGCGTGTGACAGGGTATTTAACTTTTCTTCAAATGCTGTTTGAGCTTTCATATTCAAAAAACGTTATCCTTTATATTTTATTGGAACATGCACTACCTTTTTAGTTTCAAAGAAATCTTCTTCAAAATAATTTGGCAAATCATAGATAGTAGCACTTGGAAATTTTTCCAGTTCTTCTGTTAAATCTCCTCCTTTTAAATACAAAATCCCATTTTTTAAATCGTGATTTTGTTTTTTATGCACTTTATCTTTAACCCATCTGTGAAAAGTTTCCATTTGGGCTACCGCTCTACTTACAATAAAATCGTACGTATCTTTTACCTCTTCAACTCTTCCATGTGTAGTTTTAACATTCTCTAATCCTAATCCTTCAACTACTTCATTAACTACTTTTATTTTTTTTCCGATAGAATCTACTAAATGAAATTGCGTTTCCGGAAACAAAATAGCCAACGGAATTCCGGGAAATCCTCCTCCGGTACCCACATCCATTACTTTGGCTCCGGGTTTAAACTCCATTACCTTTGCTATTCCTAAAGAATGTAATACATGGCGTAAATACAATTCATCTATATCTTTACGTGAAACTACATTAATTTTCAGGTTCCAATCTTTATATAACTCTTGCAACTTTGCAAAATGTGCTGTTTGTTCTTCGGTAAGATTCGTAAAGTATTTTTTTATAATTTCCATGAATATATTTTTCAATGCAAAAATAAAAAACAAAATGGGATTGTTAATTTTTAGATAAAAGATATTATTATCGTTAAAAAGTCGTTCAATACCATAGCTATCACATAAAAACATTTATTTTTGCGTTTCTTAACAAACAACAAATGAAGACGATAAACTTCTCAAGAATTGACAATCAAAAGTTCTTTAGAACTTTAAATAAGCGAGTGAATAATTACTTTAAAGAAAATAATTTAAAACGTACCGGTAACTGGAAACTTTATACCAAAGCAGGCGTTATGCTAGCCGTATTTTTAGTTCCTTTTATTTTAATTTTAACGATAGATATGTCTCAATGGATTAAATTGATTTTAACTATTGTTATGGGAGTTGGAATGGCCGGTGTGGGAATGAATGTAATGCATGATGCTAATCATGAATCATTTTCTAGCCGTAAATGGGTAAATAAACTTTTTGGAAGTAGTATTTATATTTTAGCCGGTAATGTATATAACTGGAAAGTACAGCATAATGTATTACATCATACTTATACCAATATTCAGGATTATGATGAAGATATTGATGCCGGACGTGTGATTCGTTTCTCACAACATGCTAAATGGTATTGGATTCATAATTTTCAGAAATACTATTCTATCTTTTTATATGGTTTATTAACGATAAACTGGGCCATTACTACCGATTTTAAACAAATGCACAGTTATTTAAAAAGAAAGTTAGCCTACGGAAAATTTCCAAGCCCGGCTAAAGAGTGGACTAAATTAGTTGTATCTAAATTAATTTACTATTCACTTTGGATTGTATTACCTATTTTAGTTTTAAACGTTGCTTGGTGGAAAGTTCTTATTGGCTTTTTTGTAATGCATTACACTGCCGGAATTATTTTAAGTGTAATTTTCCAATTAGCACATGTGGTTCCAAAAACAGAAATGCCTTTACCTGATGAAAGTGGTAACATGAAAAATACCTGGGCTATTCACCAATTATATACCACAGCAAATTTTGCTCCTAAAAACTGGCTTATTAATTTTTATACCGGCGGATTAAACCATCAGGTTGAGCACCATATTTTTCCTAATATTTCTCATATTCATTATAAAAAACTAGCTAAAATAGTTAAAGAAACTGCTTTAGAGTTTAATTTACCTTATAACGAATATAAAACAACCCGAAAAGCTATTATTGAGCATTTTAATTATTTAGCTGAATTAGGAAAAAAACCTCAATTAGCTTAAAAATCAACAACACAATTTATAACAAACAATGTCAAACGCATTATCAAACAGAATTAACAGTTTACCTGTTTCAGAAACTTTAGCAATGGCTGCTAAGGCAAGAGAATTAAAAAATGCAGGGAAGGATATTATAAGTTTAAGTTTAGGGGAACCAGACTTTAATACTCCTGATTTTATTAAAGAAGCCGCAATTGAAGCTATTAACCAAAATTATAATGCATACACCCCGGTTGATGGATATGCAGAGTTAAAAGAGGCTATTTGTATTAAATTTAAGCGTGATAATAACTTAAATTATACGCCTAATCAAATTGTTGTTTCTACCGGAGCTAAACAATCTATTGCCAACGTTGCACAAGTTTTATTAAATCCGGGTGATGAAGTGTTATTACCGGCACCGTATTGGGTAAGTTATTCTGCAATTGCTACTTTGTGTGAAGCTACTTTTATTGAAATACCTTCGACCATTGAAACCGATTTCAAAATTACTCCTGAGCAGTTAGAGGCAGCGATTACTCCTAAAACTAAAATGATTTTCTTTAACTCTCCTAACAACCCTAGTGGTTCTATTTATAGTGAAGAAGAGTATAGAGCTTTAGCTAAAGTATTAGAAAAGCATCCTCAAATTTTCATTCTTTCAGATGAAATTTATGAGCATATTAATTACGGAAGCAAATTATTTAGTTTTGCTGCTATTGAAAATATGTACGATCGTACCATTACCGTTAACGGATTAGCAAAAGCTTTTGCAATGACTGGATGGAGAATTGGATACATTGGTGCTCCTGAATGGATTGCTAAAGCTTGCACTAAAATGCAGGGACAAATTACATCAGGAACTAACTGTATAGCTCAACGTGCTGCTATTACAGCTGTTTTAGCTGATCCGGAAAAAATCCAGTATATGGTTGATGAATTTAAAAATCGTAGAGATATTGTTTTAGATTTATTAGGAAAAATTGACGGGTTTAAATTAAATGTTCCTGAAGGAGCTTTTTATATTTTTCCTGATATTTCAGCTTTCTTTGGAAAAACTATTAAAGGAAAAGTAATTAACGATGCTAATGATTTTTCTATGTTTTTATTGGAAGAAGCTAATGTGGCAACAGTTACCGGTGATGCTTTTGGAGCTCCTAACTGTATTCGTTTATCATACGCAGCTTCTGAATTACAATTAAGAGAAGCAATTAAGCGAATTAAAGAAGCTCTTAGCTAAAAAATAATTCCATATATAAAAACAAAAAGCGAGATAGTAACTATCTCGCTTTTTTATTAAAACTAACATGTTCTTATTAAAAGAACTAAGACTAAGAACTCATTTTTCCGGTAGCACAACTTACCAAAGATTTTGCTTTATGTAAAACCGTGTTTTTGTCACCAGCTTCCGGGTAACCTAATTTTGATAATTTTTCTTTAACTGCCTGAGTTACTTCTTGACTTATCGCTTCAAAAGTTACCAAAGATTCTGCTACATTTATCTGTACTTCACTAACCCCTTCAATTAATGTAAGTCCTTTTGTTATAGTTGCTGCACAACCACCAGATTTTAAATTTTCTATATAAATTTCTTGTTTCATTTTATTTTGTTTTTTCTTGCCATTTTAAATAGCCTCCTTCAACATTATAAACTTTAAATCCTTTTTTAAACAACATATCAGCCGCTATTAAGCTTCTTCCTCCCGATCTACAATACAAATATACCGGCTTGCTTTTATCTAGTATTTTTAACGCTTTTTCTTCAAAATCAGACGAGGTAACATCTATTTTAATTGGATTTCCAATAACGCCGTTTTTCCATTCTTCCGGTGTTCTTACATCAACTAATTGAATAGTATCATGGGTACTTAAAGCTGTTTGTAAATCTGAGACTTTAATTGTTACCACCTCTTTTTCTTGTCCTTGACAACTTGTCAGAAAAAATAGGGCAATAAAAAAACAATACTTTATAAGCTTCATATTTTGTTATTTTATTGTTGATGGACACACTTTTTCCGTCGTAGGAATTGACGTTGCTGTTATTGCTTTATACCCGCCATCAACATCAATCACTCTATGATAACCTCTGGCCTTTAATATAGAAGCTGTAATAACGGATCTATATCCTCCTGCACAATGCACATAAAAATCTTTATTTGCCGGAAATTCGTTGATGTAATCATTAATATAATCCAATGGAGTGTTAGGCACGTCTACAATATGCTCACTTAAATATTCTCCGGGCTTACGAACGTCAAATACTAAAGCTCCTTTTTTAAGTTCTTCAGCTAACTCTGTAGCAGATACTGATTGAATAGCATCAACTTCTTTTCCTGATTTTTTCCAAGCTTCAAAACTACCGTCTAAATACCCTAATACATTATCAAATCCTACTCTTGATAATCTTGTTATTGTTGTTTCTTCTTCTCCTTCCGGAGTTACTAATAAGATAGGTTGTTTTACATCTTTAATTAAAGCTCCTACCCAAGGGGCAAAAGTACCTCCTAATCCAATAAAAATAGATTGAGGTATAAATCCTTTAATAAACTCTGATTGATGTCTTACATCTAAAATAACGGCGTCGTTTTCATTTGCCTTTTTTTCAAAATCATTTACCGAAAGAGCTTTTGAACCACTTTTGATAACATCATCTATAGATTGATAGCCTTCTTTATTCATTTTTACATTTAAAGGAAAATATTCAGGCGGAGGTAATAAACCGTCAGTAACTTCTTTAACAAACTCTTCCTTTGTCATATTTTCTCTTAAAGCGTAATTGGTTTTCTTTTGCTCTCCAATGGTTCCTACGGTTTCTTTACTTAGATTTTTTCCGCAGGCAGAACCAGCTCCATGTGCAGGATATACAATAACGTTATCTTCTAACGTCATAATTTTAGTTCGAAGACTTTCATAAAGTAAACCCGCCAATTCTTCCTGAGTCATATTAGCTGCTTTTTGGGCTAAATCCGGTCTACCAACATCCCCTAAAAACAGTGTGTCTCCACTAAATATTGCATGGTTATTTCCTTCTTGATCTTTTAAAAGATACGTTGTACTCTCCATAGTATGCCCAGGTGTATGCAATACAGTAATGGTAATATCTCCTAGGGTAAATACTTCTCCGTCTTTTGCTATATAAGCATCAAACTTTGGAGCTGCCGTAGGTCCAAATACAATAGTTGCCCCAGTTTTTTCTGCTAATGTTACGTGACCGCTAACAAAATCGGCATGGAAATGAGTTTCAAAAATATATTTTATGTGCGCGTTATTTTTTTCAGCTTTATCTATATAAGATTGAACTTCTCTCAATGGATCTATTATAGCCACTTCTCCTTTGCTTTCTACATAGTAGGCTCCTTGTGCTAAACAACCTGTATAAATTTGTTCTATCTTCATAATATATTGTTTTATCGATACGCCTGATGTATGTATTGGGCGTATTTTTTTTGGTTTAAATTATCTCCTGTTTTAAAGCAATGTACTGCTCCGTTGGCTCTCATAAAAAAGTGGTCTAATGTTACTTCATCTAATAAGCCGCCTCTGAACAATGCATCTCTCACCGGTCCTTTTACTCCTGCGAAATAAAATGTAACGTTCTTTTTCTTATAATATCGTATACGCTCTTTAAGCATATCTACTCCGGTACTATCTACTCTATTAATACTTTCTGCATCTAATACTATCAATTTCAAGGCCTTTCCTTTTTCTTCTGCCATTTCTTCCAGTTTATCTCTAAAATAATTGGCATTGGCATAGAAAAGCTGGGCATCAAACCTAAAAACCAGTACTTCCTCTTCTATAATAACTTCTTTAAATCTGTTCTTATTCCTATAAAAGTCAGAATCCGGCACTTTCCCCAGCTCAGCTACATATGGACGAGAGGTTCTAAAAATTAATAGAATTAATGACAAGCCTACTCCTGTTAAAATTCCGTATTCAATTCCAAAAAACAGCGTTGATAAGAAGGTAGCTATCAGTAACCAAAAGTCAAGATTATTCGCTTTCCATAAACGTTTGGCTTCTTTAACATTTATCAGATTAAATACAGCTACAATAATAATAGCCGCTAATACTGTTTTAGGTAAATAATAAAATACAGGAGTTAAAAAAAGTAAGGTTAATACGACCAAAAGTGAAGATACTATGGCCGAAACTCCTGTTTTTCCTCCAGATTCTGCATTAATTGCTGAACGTGAAAAACTAGATGCTGATGGATAGGCTTTAAAAAACGATCCTAAAATATTGCTCATTCCTAAAGCTATTAATTCTTGATTAGCTCTTACTCTGTAATCATCTTGCTTTACTTCTAAAGTTTTACCTATAGAAATAGTTTCTAAGTAACCAACCATTACTAAGGTTAATGCTATTGGCATTAGCTCTTTTATTAAAGGAACATCAATTACCGGAATAGAAAACCCGGGTAATCCTGATGGAATGTCTTTCACAATTGCTACTCCGCTCCAACTTTCTCCAAAGTACTTAATGGCTACAATTCCGAATATTACAACTATTAATGCGTTTGGAATTTTTTTATTAATTCTTCTAAAAATGATAATAATAGCGCAAGCTATTAAACCTATTAATGTGGTATTTTTATTATAAAATTGAATTCTTCCAAATATATCTTCTAACAATACATGGATTTGATCACTTTGTAAAAATTCTACTCCTAAGAGGTTTTTAAATTGATTCAATCCTATTATTAAGGCTACTGCCGATGTAAATCCGGTAATCACCGGACGAGACAAAAAGTTTACGACAAATCCTAGTTGAAAAACTCCCATTAAAAACTGTATACTTCCTACAACCAGTGCCAATAAAATAGCTATTGATATATAACTTTCTGAACCCGCTAAAGCTAGAGTTGAGACTCCTGTTGCTACTATTAATGAATCCATAGCAACCGGGCCTATAGCTACTTGGCGTGATGATCCAAAAACAGCATGTACCAGCTGTGGAACTAACGCTGAATATAATCCGTAAATAGGCGGTAATCCGGCAATTAAAGCATAGGCTATTCCTTGAGGTATTAAAACAATAGCAACAGTTATACCAGCAACTACGTCTCCGTGTAGTTGTTCTTTTTTGTAGTTGGGTAACCACTCTAAAATTGGTATAAGCTTTTTAACGAATTTCATTTTAATTTTTACAACTATTGAAAAGTTTTTAAAACAATTCTCCTTGTGTAGTTCCTTTAATTCTTCCTAAATGCTTATAGGCTAAATCTGTTACTTCTCTTCCTCTTGGTGTTCGCATTATAAAACCTTGTTGTATTAAAAACGGCTCGTATACTTCTTCAATAGTTTCTGCATTTTCAGCAACTGCTGTTGCTAAAGTTGTGATTCCTACAGGACCTCCTTTAAATTTATCTATGATAGTACTTAAAATCTTGTTATCCATTTCATCCAATCCGTGTGCATCTACATTAAGTGCTTTTAATGCGTATTTAGCGATTTCAATGGTTATTTTACCGTCTCCTTTAATTTGAGCAAAATCTCTAACTCTTCTAAGTAGTGCATTGGCTATACGTGGTGTTCCTCTACTTCTTCCGGCTATTTCAATAGCTGCTTCCATACTTATGGGTACTTTTAAAATATGGGCACTTCTTTCAATGATGGTACTTAATAGTTCTGTTGAATAGTAATGTAATCTGCTGCTAATACCAAAACGGGCTCTCATAGGTGCCGTAAGTAAGCCGGAACGCGTTGTTGCTCCAACTAAGGTAAAAGGTTCAAGATTGATTTGAACGGTACGAGCATTAGGTCCTGACTCAATCATGATATCAATCTTGAAGTCTTCCATTGCAGAATATAAATATTCTTCAACTATTGGACTTAATCGATGAATTTCATCAATAAACAGTACATCTCGTTCATCTAAATTTGTAAGTAATCCGGCTAAATCACCTGGTTTATCTAAAACAGGGCCTGAGGTTACTTTTATTCCTGCATTAAGTTCATTTGCTAAAATATGAGCCAACGTTGTTTTTCCAAGCCCGGGAGGACCGTGAAATAACGTATGATCAAGAGCTTCTCCTCTTTTATTGGCTGCTTCAACAAAAATCTTTAAATTTTCTATGGCTTGGTCTTGACCGGTAAAATCATCAAAAGAGAGCGGACGTAGTTTTTTTTCTACGTCTAATTCATCATTTGAATACTTATCTTTTTCGGGGTTTAAATGCTCGTTCATACTCCTACAAATATACTCTAAATAAAATCGACCTTTTGTAATAAAAGTTACTCAGTTCATTCATTACAACTGGAACAGTAATATACTAAAACAAAATATAATGAGTCGTCCTAAAATAGGTTGACAGATTTAAAAAATATTATTTAAACCAGAGAGGCTAGCTTCTCTGGTTTTTTG